>QQUM01000200.1 GCA_008501545.1 Calditrichota bacterium | reverse complement strand
AAAATGATTTCGAATCATCAAAATCAATATTAAAAAAATCAGATACTGAGGATAATGATATTGAACTTCAATACAATGAAGATGAAACTATATTTTTAAAAGCTAAGAAAAATATTGTAGATAATATTGCTCAAAAAATATGCAGCTTCCCTAATGATTTTATTGAACAATCATGGGAAGAATCTTTACCCTTTTTCAAAGATTTTTTTCGTTCGGATCCAACAAAAAATCTTTTTCCAATTATTGGTTGGAAACATGCTTATACTATCGCAAGAATACTTCACCTCGATATTTCAAAATGGATGGAAAGTAAAGAGGCAATCATCATTGATTCTAAGTCTGAAAAAATAAGTGATCTATTTGAAGATTTTTTATATAGTTTTGTAACTAATGATACTTCATATAATGATGATGTTTTTTTTAATATAATTAAAGCTGAAAGCCTTTATAATCGAATTATTACAATTAAAGAAATGAAGTCACTTAACGGACTTAAAAATGAAATGGATACAGAAAGATTTGCAATTATGGCAAATACTATGCTTACAAAAGTTAATCCAGCCCTTGGAAACGCTATAAAAGAATGTTTTTTATCAATTGAAAAGGCAAAGTCAATTGCATTAAAAGATAATAATGAAGAAATACTTAATATAATCCTCTCAAGTGAGGAATTTATGAAAAATCGGATTGGATTTGTTAAAAAAGTTTTTTGAAATAATATTATACAGTAAATATCTATTTGGTTTTATTAGCATAAAATTTCTAATCATGCTCGCAGTTGCCCACAGAACCCGGTTGGCTCTCTGATTTTAGAGTGGCTCCGGTTTCTGCAGGCCTTTCTCAGTTGGCAAGCATTTTTCTAACATTTAGCTGCTGCTGACTCGCTACGGCCTGCGCTTTTTTAGAGTTCTCGGTAGTGCAAAATTTTGTGATTTTAGTTAATTATAAAGTAGACCACGCACTCAGCAGAGCCAAGCGTTAAAAATCACCCACAAATCCTATGCTAAAATTAAAAACACTTTATATCCTCATCCTAACATTCCCCCTCACATCTTCATCCACACTCCTCGGCCAGGAGCATCTAATCCCCGTTGCCAAAGGCTGGGCGAAGAACTCCGTCAATGCCGTCATTTTCAGGCGAAATTCCGTTGTGACCCATGGCACGTCCCAGTACGTTGCCTTTTATGATTCTGCATCGTCTGTCGTCCTGGCAAAAAGAAAGCTTGGCACGACGAAATGGGAAATCAAAAGAACCCGGTACAAAGGCCGAACCAGGGACGCACACAATGCAATCAGTATCATGGTCGATGGCGATGGCTTTCTCCACATGGCCTGGGACCATCACGGCGACTCGCTAAATTATTGCCGTAGCACGACGGCCGGCTCACTCGAACTGACAGAAAAGCTGTCGATGACCGGCTACAAAGAAGATAACGTCACCTATCCGGAGTTTTATCGCATGGCGAATGGCGATCTCATTTTCCTGTACCGAGATGGCAGCTCGGGTCGCGGCAATTTGATGATGAATTACTACGACCGCACGACGAAAACGTGGACGCTGCGCCAGGACGCCTTTATTCATGGTGAAGGTGAACGAAACGCCTACTGGCAAATGTGCACCGATGTGCTCGGCACTATCCACATCTCCTGGGTGTGGCGAGAAACCGGGGATGTCGCCACAAATCACGACATCTGTTATGCAAAGTCCACGGATGGTGGAAAATCCTGGCAGAAATCCGACGGCACGAAATACATTCTTCCGATCACCGCAAAGAATGCCGAGTATGTGGCAAACATTCCGCAAAACAGCGAGCTCATCAACACAACATCGATGTGTGCGGATGCAAAAGGCCGTCCTTATATTGCCTCCTACTGGCGCCCTGCCGGCACCTCGATTCCGCAGTACCATATCCTCTATCTCGATGGCAACCAATGGCATATTCGTCAGGTCGGAAAAAGGACCACGCCCTTCACGCTCAGTGGACGCGGCACAAGACGAATTCCAATTTCAAGGTGCCAGGTTCTTGTACAAAATGACGGCACTGCAACACATGCTTACGTGATATTCCGGGATAGTGAAAGAAAGAACAGGATTTCTCTTGCAAGGACGAGCGATCTGCATAACAACAAATGGGACATTTTGGATTTGACCACTTTTTCGCTCGGTATGTGGGAACCGAGCTACGATACGGAATTGTGGAACCAGTCAAAGCGCCTGCATCTTTTTGTGCAATTTGTCGGACAAGGCAATGGGGAAAAATTGGAACATGTGCCACCGCAGGAAATATCGATACTTGAGTGGGAACCAATGAAAAAATAAACAACCGAACCAGATCGTAATTTCAGAAAAATCACCCCCCTTCCTCCGCAACATCATACCCCAATACGCGTACCAAAAACCATCATCAAAAAACATATTTTACCGTACAAACCAGGTTAAATCAGGAGGAGATCATGAGAATAATAAAATTATTGCTCTGCCTATCCTTTGTCGTTTTGGTTTTCGGTTGTGGTAATCAGAGCACAGGACCAGACACATCCACAATACATATGGATGATTTTGAAGCCGCCTGGAACAGAGTAAACGACGTTTATCCCTTTTTCGAATTCAAAAAAATAAACTGGGATTCCATTTATGTCGATTATCACCCGCAAGTAGAAACAGCGGAAGGTCGCGAATTCTACACGCTGCTGCATGAGCTTTTGGCGGAATTAAAGGATGCCCATGTTTTCTACCAATTGCCCATCGCCGGTTCCGTCGTCCCCTGGTATTCACCACGACAAGTGCGAGATGACAAGGCTTTCAACCTGCCACTGGTAAAATCGTATTTTCATACAAACATCAACACAACGACACAAGGAACAGCAGAATACGGCGTACTGCAGGATAGCATCGGGTATATTTATCTGGCAAACCTGGAGAACGGTGATTTACGCGATGAATTTCCGGGCATTATTGAATACATGCGGAACACCAAAGGTTTGATTCTGGATATACGTCAGAACAACGGGGGCAGCATCGAAAACATGGAAGTGGTTGTCACCAGGTTTATGAATTCGCCGATGCCAGGGCCGAAATATTACTTTTTAGGAGAACCGCTCGCTTTGGATCCGCTGCAGCCGCAGGGACCGTTCACCTACACAAAACCGGTTGTTCTTTTGATCAACGGCACTGTATTAAGCGCCGGCGAATCGACTGCTGAAATTTTGAAACAGCTCCCCCAGGTCACAGCAATTGGTGATACAACCGCTGGTGGAGGCGGCGCTGCTTCAAACGCATCGGAAGCAACAAAGGGCCATTACACGCTGCCAAGTGGCATTTTGATCAATATTCCAACCGGTTATGGCCTTCGCTACGACGGGCAGCATTTCGAATGGTTTGGTGTGCATCCGGACATTCGCGTTGTGCAGACAGAAGCGGATATACAAAACGGCCGCGATAAACAGCTTGAGTATGCAATTGAGTTGTTGAAATAATGGAATTTTAATGTACCCCCGGTATCCAGTCTGCGAAAGTGGAGCTGAATCAAAACATGAATCGATTGCACATTTATTCATATAGTTTGCAACGTGCCACGCTGAATTTATTTTTGATTGTGGCTGAGACAAATGCATCTGCAAATTCATAACCTGGGAAGATAAATCAGATGCACTCAAATTTCCCCAAGGTTTGCGCAACAGCACAGCCTTCAAAGCACCGGAAAAGATTTTAAATGCTTTTACCTGAATTATTCATGGATCGTAACAGATGTGCCTGGCACTTAATTGATTTTTATAGAATTAACTAAACAAAGTAATTTTTAAATATTTTTGTAACTCGTATAAGTGCCAGGCACATTTTCACTATTTTATGAATAGGTCAGGTTAAAAGCATTGAATAAAACCTGAATTTATACGTATTATTGCAGCCACACTTCCGTTAAAAATTCAGGAGAACACAATGCTTTTATTGCTTCGGATTTTATTTTTCCTCATGCCGGCATTCTGCCGGGCACAAACGGCCACCAATCTGCAGCAATTGGGACAAGAATTCTGGCAGTGGCGTTTCACCACACAACCGGCCACATCCGATGATATTCAACGAGTCGAACGACCCGATAGCTGGGCACCGGACTTCTCACCGTACGCCATCAAAAACCAGCAGGAAAAATATCAGGACTTTCGCTCCCGCCTCGATAATCTTTCCAAAACGTCATGGTCACTTTCCGACAGCGTCGATTATCTCTGCCTGCGCTCTGCCATTGAGCGGGTCAATTGGGAACTCAATGTCTTGCGCCATCCATCGCGCAATCCCGATTTTTACGTGCATCAAACGCTCGGCGCATTGTTCGAGCTTTTGATCATCAACCAGCCTTACACTGAACAACGGATCGAGAACATCATTCACATTTTGCAATCCTTCCCAAAAACAATTGCAGCGGCAAAAATAAATCTGACAGAACCGGTAGCGGAATTCGCCGAAATCGCTTTGTCGAACTTGAAAGATGCAGCGTCACGGCTTACCACCGTGCAAGATGAACTAATTAAGACACATAAAATCAAAAATCAAAAAGTATTGCAAGAAGCCATAAAAAATGGCGCTGCTGCTCTGGTGGATTATGAAAAGTGGATCAATGAAAAACTGCCGGAAATGAACCAGGACTTCAGCTGCGGCCGGGAAGCATATGTTTACTTTCTTGAAAACATCGCGCTGATCCCACAAACGCCGGAAGCACTTTTACAGCAGGGTCGCATTGCATTCAACAGATCCGTCGCGTTCGAAACGATGGAAAAAACGAGAAACCAGCATCTTCCCGAAGACAAAATTTTTGCAACCATCGATGAGGAAATTGAAAAAGCAATTGAGGATGAAATCGCGATTCGCACGTTTCTGGAAGAAAAGGACATTATGTCCGTGCCCGGCTGGCTGCAGCATTATCACTACGCCAAAACGCCACCGGAAGTCAAAGCCATCGGCATGGGCGTGTTCACCGATTTCACCTCCGAAACCCGACTGCAGCAGAACGCGAGTCGCTATGTTCCCGAACCAGACGCCGATCTCCCCTATTTTTATCGCACCATGGCACAGGATCCGCGGCCCATCATCGTGCATGAAGGTGTGCCCGGCCACTTTTTTCAACTGGCGCTTTCATGGAAAAACGCCAATCCACTGCGCCGCCGCTTCGTCGATTCCGGACCCATTGAAGGCATTGGCTTGTATGTGGAAGAAATGCTGCTGCAATTCGGCCTGTTCGACAACAAACCGAAAACACGGGAAATCATCTACAATTTCATGCGATTGCGCGCACTGCGTGTCGAAATCGACATCAGGCTCGCACTCGGTACATTTACAATCGAAGAAGCTGGAAACTACCTCGCCGAAACAATCCCCATGGACAAGGAAACGGCTGTCTCAGAAGCTGGCTTTTTCGCCTACAATCCCGGCCAGGCGATCACCTACCAGATCGGCAAATTGCAAATCCTGAATTTTCTCGGCGACGCCAAAATCAAACTCTGCGACAAATTCAACTTGCGCGATTTTCACGACTATTTGATCGTGAATGGCAATGTGCCAATTTCCCTGCAGCGCTGGGAATACCTTGGTTTACGGGATGATGTCGGGGTGTTTTTTGAATAACGCGCTTTACGTTCGTAGTCCAGAGCAACGCTCTGCAAATAAACACGATGATTCAAACCGGCATCATCGGTGAGGGCTATCTGGTTGAAATGGAAGCAGAAGCGGTTGTGAATGGGTAATTCCCTGTATCGGAGTCCCTGGATCGATCAGCGGATATCCCCTGATCGATCCAGGGACTCCGATCGTGGAAATATAAATTAAACCAATAAACTCACCATAATAAAAAGGAAACCATAATGCGAACGGCATTTAAAACCACCACTTTTTTCATACTGATGTGTTCAACATTTTTAACCGCCCAGGAAAAAAACGAGATCACTGTTGAGTGGATTTACAGCAGTGCCAGCGCAAAACTTACGGCCGTTCATCGTTCGACCTGGCTTGCAGACAATACATTAATGCTTTCCGACCGCCGGAAGCCGGCGGAAGAGCGCACTTTTGAAATTTACAATCCAAAAAACGACAAAACGTCAGCTGCTATCGATAAAGAAAAAGCAATCGCGAGTTTGAATACCCTGCTTGGTGAGGACAAATCCGAGCATCTCATGTGGCCGCTGGCTTTCGATGCGAAAGGCACACAAGCACTTTATCTTTTGCAAAATGATATCTTTTTACTTAATCTGAAAAAGGCCGCTTACCGTCGCATCACAAAGACAGCATCTGAAGAAAAAAATGTGCGTTTTTCACCGAATGGTGAAATGCTCGCCTTCGTCCGCGACAACGATTTGTATGTTTTCGATTTCGATAAAAATAAAGAAACGAGACTCACGCAGACCGGCTCCGAAACCATCTTGAACGGCACCGTTTCGTGGGTCTACTGGGAAGAAGTCTTCGGCCGCAACGACCTCGGCTATTGGTGGTCCAACGACTCGAAAAGCATCGCCTATTTTCAGACCGATGAATCGCCTGTGGCAATCAGCCATTTTGTGGATTTCAAACCGGCCGTTGCGAATGTGATCGAACAGCGCTACCCAAAAGCGGGCATGGCGAATCCCGTTGTAAAACTCGGCATCGCGGATGTTCAATCAGCCAGTACAACCTGGGCGGATTTCGGCGATTTTGACTACGAATATCTCGTACGGGTGAACTGGCTGCCGGAAAGCGACCGCGTCAGTGTGCAGACCTTGAACCGGCCACAGGATGAACTCAATCTGTTTTTTATCGATCGTGAAACCGGAAAATCCACGTTCGTTTTGCAGGAAACCGATGAAGCCTGGGTCAACATGACCGACGACCTGACTTTCCTCGACGATGGCAAGCATTTTCTGTGGCAGTCGGAGCGTGACGGCTATGCTCATCTTTACAAATTCACCATGGACGGCACGCTTGTCAACCAGATCACCAAAGGCGATTGGGCCGTGAAAGCAGCCGGTGGCGATCCCCGCAAAACCATAGCAGCTGTCGATGCAAAAAATGACTGGATTTACTTCAGTTCGCTGGAAAAATCGTCAATAGAACGCCATCTCTACCGCATTCACAGCGACGGCTCGGATATCGAGCGTCTCAGCAAAGGCGACGGCACCTACATCGCCAATTTCAGTCCAAACAGCCAATACTACAGCGCGTTTTTTTCAAACGCCAGCACGCCATACAATCTGGTAGTGCACAAAAACGACGGCACGAAGATAAAAGAAATCTCCACGCCAAACACAGCACTGGCCAAATCCATGAATTTTCACTATCCCGAGTTCTTTGAGATTCCAACAAAAGATGGCTTCATGATGCCGGCAGAAATTCTCAAACCAATAGATTTCGATCCGTCGAAAAAGTACCCGGTGATTATGAATGTTTACGGTGGGCCGTCAGCGCCGACGGTTTCCAATGCGTGGCGTTTCGCGCGTTATTACGACCAAATTCTGAGTAATCGCGGCTATCTCGTTGTGCGCTTCGACCACCGGGCAGCGGCCGGGATCAGCAAGAAATACGAAAATCTGTTGCTGAAAAAATTCATCAGTGAAGTGGAATTGACGGACATCAAAGACGGCATAAAATGGCTCAAAGCGCAACCGTGGGTCGACGGTGACCGCTTCGGCATGTGGGGCTGGAGCGGCGGTGGCAGCTTCACGCTGCACACGATGACGCGCACCAAAGAAATCAAGGCCGGCATTGCCGTGGCCGCTGTGACCGACTGGCACTTTTACGATACCCGCTGGGCTGAATTCGCCATGAAAACGCCGGAAGACAATCCGCAAGGTTATAAAAACACCTCCATTTTGCGGCATGCGAAAAATCTGCACGGCAAGCTGTTGCTCGTGCACGGCACCTACGATGACAATGTGCACCCGCAAAATGCCTGGAGCTTTGTTGAGGAGCTGGTGCAGGCCCAAATTCAATTCGACATGATGATCTACCCCATGCGCAAACACGGCATTGCCGATCGCCCGGCGCGGATTCATTTGTTTAATAAAATGCTGAACTATTGGGATGAGAATTTGTAGGAAACTAGTGGACTTTCAAAATTAAAATTGTGAGTTATCAGGCACGTCATTCCGGTTTCTGCGCTTCTCAGCAGAAGACCGGAATCTTCTTGTAAGGGCACGGTATAACGTATAAATCAAAAAAGCGCATGTTGTTTTGCGATGGGATGCCGGGATTCCCTGTCGATGCGAATCACATTTATTAATTTCTATGCATTCAGTTACGAAATCCCGGGATCAATTTCAGGAGCTAAAACATGAAAAAATTATTCAAACCAGCGAGCTTGTTGCTGTATTTACTCACCATTCTCGTGTTCTTTTTTCTCGGCTTGCTCTATGCCGGTCTCGTCGATGCAGGCAAGGGGCAGGGACTGGCTGCCGGTGCTATTGTTTTGGGCTATGGCGTTTTCGCTGCGTTCTACGCCTTGCTTGCTGCAATTTTTGCCGCGTATGCATTGCGCGAGACGAAAGTCAAATTACTCAACAAAATACTGGGCATAGCACTCATCGTTGTTTTTGCGATTGTGGTTTTGCGTATCGTGACGAAAGCTGCATCTGCTGCAAACGCGCCACCCGTTCAGCAAACTCAAAAGCTTATGGGGCTGGGCATGGTGAAACCGCACTTTTTTGAAAACCGGTGCCTGTATTTTTATGGCCAACCCAATTTGCAAAAATCCGTTTCCGATCATGTGCCCGGCGACAGTCTGGTGTTTAAAAAAACCGAACACGGATTTGCAATTTCCTACGCACCGCCATGGTTCGCTCCGGCGCACATGAAAATGGATTACGAAACACTCTTCCTGCGCATGCTGTCCATCCACCGGGATTTTGTCGAGGTCGTCGTCAATGAATACACTGGGCAGAAAGCCTACCTCGATCGCCGGAAAGTCAACGTAACATTCTGGCCGAACTTTTTACTCAGTGTCAACAGCGTCAAACCACTTGATCCGCAAAACAATCCGGTGCGCATAAAACCGTTGGCGCATGCATCGCTTGTCACATCTGCCTACACATTTTTAAAACCTGTCCAGGTGGCCCATCAATGGATCAAAGTTGCACTGCTGGATGACAAGCTAAAATCAGCAGGAACTGGCTGGATTATGTGGCAAAAGGATGGTGAGCTGTTGATTGCGTATTCGTTGTTGAGTTAGGAATTTAGAGCCGGTCGGGATTGATTGGACAGATTTTTTAGTTTTATAAGTGATCAATCAGTTTTCAATTTTTGATTTTTTCCTTTTGTTTGTGTTGGCGCATAGCATTTAAAGTTGGGGACGCAGTCAAGGC
>QQUM01000539.1 GCA_008501545.1 Calditrichota bacterium | reverse complement strand
TCTTGCAAGGGTACGACATGCAATGCAACACCAACCTGATCACAAACGGCGCGTGCATAGGCCAGATCATCCTCCCATGGGCAGTCGCCAAGATATTGCAACTCATCTTCAAGCCAAATTTTCAAGTAATAAGCAGTCACATCTTTAGCGCCTTGTTCTAAAGCGAGGCGGAGCGCAACCGAGCTATCTACGCCACCTGATAATAATACAGCAACTTTCATATTTGGTCTAACCAATTTGCTTCATTTCACAGATTCACAGTGCGGGATTAAACAATGCGGCATAATTTAACATGCCAGGGCAGGAATGAAAGAAGTTTTTCAGTGGGGATTGCGTGCACTACTCTACACTCCATCCGGGTGTGGTGATTTTTATGTTCCTGTCCTTTCACCTGTATGGGCGAGGCTTGAATATGCTTTGTTTGTTGCTCGGGAATTTTCTTGCAATATTATTTTAAAATTAGACAGACTTATGACTATTATTCGGGAAGATCATGCTGATTTTTCGATTATCGTAATTGAGTTATGAATTTTTTAAACATCTTTTTTTAAAAAAACTTAATTCATTTGATTATTGTAAAATACTGTTTTTATTTATTTTAATTTAAAAAATGAAGGGTGTTTAGTCTTGAAGTTTTTATACAATATCTGTTTAAAATGCTTGCATTTTTTAATATGATTGTCGTATGTTATACGGCGCAAATTTTGAATGAGTCTCCCGATATCCAAAAGTTGAACATACTTGATGGTCCCTTTTTGATATGAATCAGGCTGGGAAAAGGAAACCTCACAGAGAAAGCAGCCTTGATACAGCAGTAATCTCACCTCGTCAAAAGCACTAATCTATATACAATATTTAAATCCGGTCAAGTAGTTGATTTATCGTTTTCAGTGGTTAAATATTTCTTTTTTATATTCGAAGTAAACTCACAATAACGGAGGAACTATGTTCATTTCAGGAAATCTGAAAGCATTCCGAATGTTTTTCATTTCATTGATTTCGGTATGTTTATTGTTTAGTCTGGGGATTGCTGAAGAAGAAGGCGCTGCAGTCAAAGTTGAGATTTCAGGCAAGGTATCGGATAAAACCAGTGGTGAGTTCCTTGCTGGGGCTTCGGTACAAATCAAGGACAAGTTTGTTGGTACTGCGGCCAACTCGGATGGCTCTTTTCAACTAAAAACATCTCAACCTATGCCATTCATTCTCATCGTTTCTATGATTGGCTATGCAACACAGGAAATTGAAGTTACAGACGCAAAAGTGACCATTGATGTGGCAATGGAAGAAAAAGCGTTCATGGTTGGTGATATTGTTATCTCCGCCTCACGGGTTGAGGAAAATATTTTAAAAGCACCGGTTACCGTGGAAAAAATGGATCAACTGCAAATCCGTGAATCGCCTTCGATTACGCTCTTTGATGGCCTCGCGAATATGAAAGAGATCGAAATGACTGCGAACAGCATGGTCTTCGCTGGCCCGACCGGTCGGGGTGAAGGCTCTTCCCACAATTCCGGTCTCATTCAACTCGTTGACGGTGTGGATAACACAGGCATTGCCAATGGAAGTTTTGCCGTCGGAAACATGGCCGGACTTGCAGATATCGATATCGAGGAAGTCGAATTCCTGCCTGGTGCATCTTCCGCGCTTTACGGCCCGAATGCTTTTAGTGGTGTCCTTTTCATCAACAGCAAATCACCCTTTGATTATCCGTGCATCAGTTGTCAGGTAAAAGCCGGACAAAAAAATGCTGAATATGAAAATGCCGGTAACAACCCGCTTTACGAGGCTTCTTTCCGTTATGCAAAAGCACATGGAAATATTGGCTACAAATTTGTCGTTTCCCAATTCCAGGCGACTGATTGGTACGCTCACGACTGGAGTGATAAAAATGGTGTTGGCCCATCATCCCCAGGTTACAACGGCACGAATCTTTATGGTGATGAGGTAGCAACTACATTGAGTCTCAATGATGTAGCAGCTGGATTGCGCGGTTTGGGCATGCAGATTCCGGATTTGGATTTTGGCTCGATCTATATCGCTCGTACCGGCTACAAGGAAGAAGATTTGTATGACTATGAACCTGCTAAATCATTAAAGTTCAGTGGAAGTTTACGCTATCGACTCAATGAAACAATGGAAGCCAGCCTTGATGCACGCCACGGTCGTGGTCGAGCAATCTACCAGGGAACAAATCGGTATGCGTTGAATGATCTAAATCAGACTTTTACAAAACTTGAGTTAAAAGGGCAGAATTTTTTCGTACGTGGCTACACGCAACGTGAAAATGCAGGTGATTCCTATGATATTATTTTTGCCGGATGGAATGTGAACAGGTCCTGGAAAGGCGATACACAATGGTTTACTGAATATGGTGGGAATTACCTCGGCGCCATTTTGCAAGGAGCTGATGAAACCACAGCACATTCTATTGCACGCAGTGCAGCGGACGCAGGTCGTTTCCTGCCTGGTACTGCAGAATTTGACGATGCATTGGATGAAGTCATCCAGCGCAAGGATTTTGTCACGGGTGCTGGTTTTACATCGAATTCAGGTTTTAACAACATCGAAGCAATGTACAATTTTGCTGATAAAATCAGCTTCGTCAATCTGCAGGTCGGTGGAAATTTCCGCGCTTACGGCGTCGATACGGAAGGCACGATTTACAGTGACAAGGATGAAGGCATCGACATCAATGAATTTGGTGCATACGCCCAGGCATCGAAAAACCTGATCGATGACAAATTGCACGTAACCGGTTCCATGCGACTCGATGGACACAAAAACTTTGATAACCATATATCGCCGCGTGTCGCTGCAGTCTTTTCTCCGAATACAGATCACCACTTCCGTGCGTCTTTTCAGTCAGGATTCAATAATCCTATCATTGAATCACAGTACATTAATCTGGATTTGGGACCGATTACTCTGCTCGGTGGAACACAAGACAACATGGATCGTACGAGCCGAACACTGGGTGCCGGTGATGTTTATGCGAGCGCTGTCGATTTGAATAGTTACCTGGCAGGCACACCACGAGTCGTTAAAACAGAATTTGTCAAACCTGAATACCAGACTTCGATCGAAGTTGGCTATAAGACGCTGTTAAACAATCATTTATTTGTTGACTTGAACTATTACCACTCGAACTATAAAGATCGTTTTACAAATCCTCGTGTGCTTGATCCAATGACAGGAAAAGTCTACGGTCTGTATTCGAACGATGACAGAGATGTTACGATCCGTGGTGCGGGCGCTGGCCTAACTTATAGTTTTGACAGCGGTTATCGTCTGTCGACAATTTACAGCTATATTGAGCGCACTGGTGGCTCCGAAGATTGGTTATCAAGTATCAACCGGCCGAAAAACGCTGTTAAATTAAGCCTTGGGAATTCCAGGGTTTTCAAAAATGTCGGCTTTAATCTGGCTACCAGGTGGCGTGATGAATTCCTGTGGGCCGCTACATTCGGTGAAGGCACCGTCGGTGGTGAGTTCGTTATGGATGGTCAGATTTCCTACCGTCTGCGTGACATGAATTCAACCATCAAGGCAGGTGTAAACAATATCTTCGGTGAAAATTATACGCAAATGTACGGCAGTGTCGAAATCGGTCGAATTTTCTATGTTCAGCTGACCTACGACAGTCTATTCTAAGCGAAAAATATAAACATTTTTGATTGAGTAAAAAAAAGCAAGGTGCGAAGGTGCCTTGCTTTTTTTTATAAAATGAATTCACGTGAGCACTAACGGAAAAAACTATTTCGCTCACAGGCTGCATGCAAAAGATCAAACCATACCAGCTCAACTTTACTTGCTGGCTGCACTTATTTCCAGAAATTGATCATCGATTCGCCAATATTTGTGTTTTGTTGAATGCCGCCAAATGATTCAGCACCCGGTCCAAATGAAAAGACCGGAACCATAACTGCAGTGTGGGAGCCGGTCGCAAACTGCAGTTCAACTTCTTTCTTTTCCAGTGAGCCATCAACGAGTGACATGCCGCCGGTTTCGTGATCGGCAGTTACGATGATGAGCGTTTTACCGTTTTCCTCTGCAAAATCCAGCGCAACGCCGATTGCATCATCAAAATCACGCATTTCAGAGAGAAGATATTCCTTATTATTTCTGTGTCCGGCCCAGTCAATTTGGGAACCTTCGACCATCAGGAAAAAACCATCTTCATCTGGCGAAAGCAGCGAAAGCGCCTTTTGCGTCAGCGCGGAAAGTGAATAGGTTCGTTCGTGGGCTGGTGGCAAATGCTCAAGTTCCAAAAGTGCAACCAGGCGATCCGTCTGCCCAATTTTACTGAGGGTACTATAATCGTAAGCGAAGGTACATTCCTTAAAATTTTTAAGGGGCATTTCTTCGTCTGTCCGTTTACTATTTGTATCTGCTTTCGCCAGAAAATAGCTTCTGCCACCTCCAATTAAGACATCCACACCTGATTTTGACATTCCCAATGCGATATCATTGTACTGGTTTCGTTTCTTGACGTGGGCAGCAAAACATGCCGGTGTTGCATGGGTAATTGTGCTGGTAGCGACCAGGCCGGTTTTTTTTCCTTTTTCCTCGGCATATTCAAGGATGGTTTTCAGGGGTTGCTGATTTTCCGGATCGACAGATATGGCGCCGTTGTAGGATTTGTATCCTGTGGCCATCGCTGTTGCACCTGCAGCTGAATCTGTAACATATTTATCAGAAGAGTGCGTAAGCGCCAGACCGCCAATTTTGAACCGGTCCATCGCCAGTTGCCCCAGTGCAGTACGGGCTGCAGTTATCTGCGTTAGCCCCATACCGTCACCGATGAGCAGAATTATATTTTTTGGTGTTTCTGCGAAGGACAATTGAACGGATAAAAGCCATGTCGTCAGATAGATGATATACTTCATTGCATTTCCTCAAGAATATATTTGCTGAATGATTTAAAATTTAGCGGCTAAAATACATTTTTTCGCATTAAAAGGCAATAAGCGCGTAACAGCTCGTTACCTGCATGGTTGCAAATGGCTACGTAACAGTTTTGTCATTGCAAAAAGAAGGAACTTGCAAGAATAGCTATCAAAGAGGAAGCAGTGATTGTTATTTTTTTAAAGTATGGTGAATATTCTCATCTTTTGAATAGGGATGGGTGGTAAAAGTTTGCCTGGAAAATATATGTTGCATCTGTCGATATTTTTTGATTTGTTAGGGCAACTAATCAACTTAATAATTTCAAATGAGCAATGGCCATTCAGGACAGCACAATTATAAGCGGCAATCCACGGGTTGTCCGAAATATTAATCGCTCTGTTATACTGAATATCATTCGGAAACAACAACCGATCTCGAGGGTTAAAATTGCCAGGTTGGCCCATTTGAATAAAAGTACTGTTTCCAGTATTGTTTCAAGATTGCTCGAAGAGAAGTTGCTTTGTGAAGAACAGATTGTTGACTCAAATGTCGGGCGGAATCCGATTCATCTCACCATTAATTCAAGCGCACATTTTGTCGGTGCAATTTATATTGACTCACGAAAAACACAAATATCTATTTTTAATATTGCAGGGGAGCAGAAGGACAGTGTTGCGATAAAAACGGAATCCGTTCCGGGTGAAAAATTTGTCGCTCGTTGTCTTGATAAACTTGCCGATTTACAGGAATCCAATGATATTGAGAAAATCGCTGGTGTGGGCATTTCCATTGCCGGAATTGTCGATCCGGTAAACGCAGAAGTGATTTACGCACCGGGCCTGGGCTGGGATCATTTTTCTATTGGCGCTATCATTAAAAGTCTGCGACCTGAAATTGAAATACTGAAAATCGAAAATGGCGGTAAAGCCTCGGCATTGGCTGAGCTGTGGTTTGGCAGTCAGCAGGCTGATCTTCGGGATTTTGTTTTCCTATCTGTCAGTTCAGGCCTGGGAACAGGTATCGTCGTCGATCAGAAACTTGTCAATGGTGTGCACTACTCCGCAGGTGAATTTGGCCATTTAACTTTGTTCGAAGGTGGGGAGGTGTGCTCATGTGGCAATCGTGGCTGCTGGGAAGCCTATGCATCGGATAAATCAACAGTTCAGCGTTATATTGCACAGAAGAGTTTATCGCGAAATGATGTGTCAGGCATTTCGATGCAGGATATCATTCGATTTGCCCGCGCTGGCGACGAGATCGCGATCAAAATTTTGGCGGAAAAAGGACATTATTTGGGATTGGGAATCGCCGGCATCGTAAAAATCATTGATCCGCAAAAAATTATAGTCGGGGGAAAACTCACGCAGGCATGGGATTTAATTTATCCGAAACTCGAAAAAGTGGTGAAAAGAAAAGCATTTTTAGGGCGATTTCGTGAAATAATCGTTGAGCCATCGAGTTTGACCATCCAGCCTCGTTTACTCGGTGCGGCAACCCTGGCCATTAAAGAAATTTTCAGTGATTTTCGTATCACGGTTTAAACCTGAAATCATCTATTAAACACAAAGACGAATTATCATGAAACAACACATCATCTACTATCTATGGATTTTTCTTATGGCCATTTCACAATTAAGCGCAACTGAGAAAGCAGCAGCGACCACACTGTATCTCATGCCTGTTCCAACGAAAATTACCCATTCCGCAGGCGAATTTCGTTTACATGCGGATTTTCAAATTCAGGTCACAGGTGCACCGGACGAGCGAATTTACCCGGCAGCAACCCGTATGCTGCGTCGTTTGAGTGGACGTACCGGCCTCTTTTTCCCGCAGGATTTTATCACTGCAGCAGATAATGCTAAAAATGCAGATCTCAAAATCAATTGCAAACGTCCCGGCAAGGTTGAGCTTGGCGAGAATGAAACATATGTGCTCACTATTACTCCTGAGCACATCAACCTGAACGCAGAGACCGATATCGGTGCGCTACGCGGGTTGGAGACTTTGTTGCAATTGCTAAGCGCTGATGCGAATGGATACTACTTCCCGTGCGTGACTATCGAAGATGAGCCACGGTTTGCCTGGCGCGGCTTGCTCATTGATGTCGGGCGTCATTTCATGCCGGTGCATGTCATCAAACGCAATCTTGATGGTATGGCTGCAGTGAAAATGAACGTGCTGCACTGGCATCTCACTGAAGACCAGGGCTTTCGTGTTGAATCGAAGATTTACCCCAAATTGCACCAACTTGGATCCGATGGATTTTATTACACACAGGAGCACATTCGTGGGGTGATCAAATACGCCGCCGACCGCGGTATTCGTGTGGTGCCGGAATTTGATGTGCCAGGGCATGCAACATCGTGGCTTGTCGGTTATCCTAAGCTTGGCAGTAAGCCTGGCCCGTACGAGATTATACGCAAGTGGGGTATCCAATACGCTGCGCTGGATCCGACAAATGAAAACGTCTATGCCTTTCTCGACCAGTTTTTCGGCGAGATGGCTGCACTTTTCCCGGATCCATACTTTCATATTGGCGGTGATGAAGTTGAACAGGGAAAACACCACAAAGCAGAACATTGGAATGCGAATCCCGGTATTCAGGCATTCATGAAAAAAAACAATATTGCGGACAATGCTGCACTGCAAGCCTGGTTTAACAGCAAACTGGTCAAGATTCTCACAAAACATCAAAAGATCATGATTGGCTGGGAGGAAATTCTCCATGAATCGATGCCGCGTTCTATCGTCATCCAATCATGGCGTGGCGCTGAAGCCATGGTGAGTGCTGCGCGGGCTGGGTTTCAAAGCATTTTATCGCGCGGTTACTACATCGACCTCATTCAACCGACAGATTTTCACTACCTTAATGATCCATTGCCTCCGGATATTTCATTGAACGCAGAGCAGAAAAATTTGATTCTTGGCGGAGAAGCGACCATGTGGAGTGAATTGGTGACACCGGAAAACATTGACTCCCGAATCTGGCCGCGCACCGCAGCCATTGCCGAACGTCTGTGGTCGCCACAGCATGTCAAGGATGTTGATGATATGTACCGCCGCTTGCAATCGGTTTCTATGCAACTGGAAGAGCTCGGATTGACACATGAGAAGAATTACGAAATGATGTTACGCCGCCTTGCAGGAAGTGCAAATATTCATGCACTGCGGACTTTCGTCGATCTCGTCGAACCTGTGAAGCGATACAAGCGCCACAGCCTGAATAAAAATTTGACATCCTTCGCACCGATGACACGCGTCGTCGATACAGCCAGGCCAGATGCGCAGGTCGCCCGGATTTTTCGTAAAAATGTGTCTGCGTATTTGAATGCGGGAAACAAAACTATTGCAGAACGCCTCCAGGCTGATCTGAAATTGTGGAATGAGAACCATGATGAACTTTCCATGATTATCGAGCGCTCGCCAGTTTTAGCAGAAATTGAACCGATGTCGAAAACACTGACGCAATGTGCGGAAATCGGCTTGCAGTCCCTATCGGCGCTCCGCGACAAGAGAACATTGGATAAAAATTCCATCGCCAACGCCAAGCGAGTATTAGCTCAGGCAAAAAAGCCGGTTGCTGAAGTTGAGTTGATGGTGGTTTCAGGAATTGAAGATTTGCTTGAGGCAGCCGGGAAATGATGCGGTCGCTTGGTGGTGAAGGTGGTGAATGCGGATTGTTTTGGTTTTCAAAACAGCAGGCTTCACCATCAAGCTTTCCCTTTCGAATTATGGAAAAAATGACCACAGAGTTTTGCTTTATATACCACTATTCGTGCTTTTTGAAAAGTTGCGACATGAACACTCCCCCCCTCCACAAAACAACGGTATTTTTCTTAAATTCTGAGCGTTTCAAATTTCGTGGGAAGATGTAGATTGGTTTACGCGATCCTCATCGAACCCATTCTCTGGTACATGTTAAAAATACTTTAATAATTATAATCACCACTAAAATTTTTAATATCTCCTATCCTACCTGATAAAATTACCATTAAATCCATTCCCGCATCGCAAAGCCCGTTCAATAATTAATAACAAAATTAATATTTTTTTAAAAAACTCGACCAATACATCGAAGGCTCGACTATACAGTCGAGATTTGCAGGCATATCGAAAGAATTTCGATTTATTTTAATTCAACGTTAATTTTATAATATCAGTATGATATATCGGTTTAATTAAAATTTAATATTCTGGTATAAGAATTGATATTCATGATTCGAAAAAAGCACCGAAATATAAATTATAAATGGTGCACTCTCACTTCTCAAAGGAATAAAGGTAATGAAAAAAGTAGTGATACTACTTGTAGGGCTGGTGTGGACCAGTTTTGCATACGGACAGCAGATCAGTCTGAAAAAATGTGTTAGCTCAGATAATTACGCACTCTACTATGATGTAACAACGCTAAGCCTCGGCAACATTTCCACTTCAGCAGGGACATTCACTTTCGAAAGTTTTTATGATGATTTTGGACTTTCGGATCATTTCAATGGTATCAATACATTTGGCGCCAGCATGACCGGTGCCCGGCTGTTTGTAAACAATCATTATCGAAAATTATATTATCAAA
>QQUM01000099.1 GCA_008501545.1 Calditrichota bacterium | reverse complement strand
CATCGTTTATTCGACAAGTGAAAATCGTGAAGGCGCCGGGACCGGCATGTCCGGATCGGAATTCGCTGCCCGCGCGCTGAAAACCTGTTCGACAATTCAGCAGTTCCGCGATCTTCTGAATGCTACCGATGGCAAGCGTCGAGTGCACGAACATTATGCCATCATCGATTCGAGTGGCAGCGGCTCGATGTTCGAAGTGGACGGCTATACCTGGGTTGAAATTGCCATCGTCGATAGCATAGGGACGATGGCAAACACGGCGAAATACCATCCATCAGCCGGCCCCCCTGTCAACAAAAGCACAAGTCCGGACCGCGAAGCACGCGCTGAATACCTGTTAACACACGGCCCGGAAAACGGTTTAAATTACCATTATTTCGTCCAGGATATCATCAAAGATTATTGCCGCACTCAACTTGACGAAGATTTTATGCCAATCGGTCAGTACTACACAAATCCGGTTTTATCACGCTACAAAACCGCCATTGGTGGTGTGATTCGTGGAGTCATTCCCGGCGATAATCCTGAAATAATGGCGTCGATGTGGTTGTGTCTAAGTGAGCCATCCCTGTCAGTTGCCCTCCCCTTTTTTAACAACACAGGCGAAGTACCCGATTTCATTCGTTCTTTTGCCCAGGGACAAGGCATGGCCGGATCATCCGATCGTGTTCGTCAGTTGATTTACGACTACACACACGGCCGTTATTTCGACTACTTTGCCGACACATTTGTGCTCGTAGACGTTCAAAGTCAGACAGCCGTCATCCAGGATAGCCTTTTTAAAAGTTATGAAGAAAATCTCCCATCATGGCTGGCAGTGAGCCCGGAAGTTGCAGCAACACAGATGCATGACTGGATGTTCGCCATGCACCAATGGGCAAAAGGAATGTACGATGCCATTCCCAGACTGCTTTCGGTAACCGAGCAAAATGATACACCCGTTGAAACGATGCAATTGCGCCAAAACTATCCCAATCCTTTCCGTGATCAAACCACGATTTCATTCAATTTGGAAAAACAAACACCTGTCTCGATCATCGTCTACAATATTCTCGGTGAAAAAGTAAAAAATTTCGAATTTCAACAGCTCACACCGGGTATACATGAAATTGACTTTTATCCCCTGACAACTGTCTCAAGCCGACTCCCGGCTGGTATTTATTTTTATAAACTGATTTCGGGAAAGAATATAAAAATCCGTAAGATGGTCTTACTCCCATGAAAAAAGTAGTGCTTCGAAATTGGTTGGCCTGGTTCATTTTCGCGCTGACACCAGTTACTTCTGCCGCCCAACAAGTCATAAGCAAGATCGATACAGCCGCCTCAGGGATGGTGGTTGCAGCGCACCCATCTGCGGCTGAAGTCGGGTTGGAAATTTTGCACCAGGGTGGCAATGCTGTCGATGCAGCAGTCGCAACAGCATTCGTAATCGGTGTTGTGGAGCCACACGCATCCGGACTCGGTGGTGGCGGTGGCATGCTCATCCATCTCAAGAAAAAAAATGCTTTCCACTACATCGATTACTATATGCAGACATCAGAAAACGCTGACACAGGCTACACACGCGCCAGCGACCTCTACTCACCGAGGTCGGTCTGTGTGCCGGGCACAGTTGCAGGATTGATTACTGCGGTTAAAAAATACGGCCGTCTGCCACTGGCAACTGTCATGGCGCCGGCCATTCGCACAGCACGTGAAGGATTTGTTGTAACTGAAAAATTCTATGGCAATATGCTCGATAAACTTGAAGTCATCACCAAATTTCCTGAAACCCAAAATCTGTTTTTTCGAGATGATTTTCCTGTGTCGGTTGGCGATACATTGACGAATCCGCAACTTGCACAGTTGCTTGAAAACATTGCAGCAAACGGACAGGATGTCTTTTACACCGGAGCGTTTGCACAGCGACTGGTGGCCGACATTCAACGTGCCGGTGGATACTTGACGGAAGCTGATTTTGCCAATTACAAAGCCGTGGAGCGAACACCGGCACGGATTGATTATCGTGGCTATCAGCTTTATTCCGCGCCGCCTCCCCAGTCCGGCACGACGCTGCTGGAAATTCTCAATATCTTTGAAAATGCAAAATACACATCTGGAAAACGCTTTGTTGATGACGCCGGTCTAATCAATCTTTTTTGTGAAGCGATCAAACGCGCAGACACAGACCGATTCTATTTTCTCGGTGATCCTGCACACTTTGATATTCCTGTAGCTGGCTTGCTCAACGAAAGCTATGCAACGAAACGATTTACGGGGATTGAACCGGCAAAAATGCAGTATCCGGACAGCGTCAACATTCCACAAGGCGATCCGTGGGAGTTCAACGATGTAACTGAATCCGTTAATACCAGGGAGATGCCGGAAGACGGGCCGCACACCACGCACATCTCCGTCGTTGACAGCGATGGCAACGCCGTGTCCCTGACGCAAACCCTTGGTTTGTTTTTTGGTAGCGGTTTTTCGTCGCAAGGCGTTGTTTTTAATTCTGCGATGAATATCTTTTACAAACACCCATCCCCCAACCGTATCGGCCCGCGGCGGCGCCCACTTACGACGATCAGTCCGACGATGATAACCCAAAATGATTCGTTATCTGTGATTATCGGAACACCGGGCGGAGGCAGAATTTTCAACGTGCTCGGGCAAATCATCGTCAGGCTGCTCGATTTCAAAATGGACGCAAAACCCGCGATGGACGCACCACGTTTCAGTGCACGCATTAATTCCAGATATCTCAGCCTGGAAAACCGGTTCGCTGAAAATGTACAAAAACAGCTGTCCGGAATGTGCTATAATGTACGAGCCTACAATGATTTCGACAGCTATTTCGGTGGCGTGCAGATGATCGTTTACGATAAAAAATTGAATCAATTTATTGGTGTCTCGGATCCGCGCAGGGATGGTGGCGCAATTGGTTTTTAACCAAAGAAAAAGGATAGCAAAGGATGATATCAATTAAGTTGAAATTCCTTTTTCTGTTTGTTTTTTGCTTTGCATCGACAGCCAACGGACAAAATGAGGAATGCACCATTGGTGTGGCCAGTGGCATTGCCACTTCAGATGGACGTCCATTAATTTGGAAAACGCGCGATAATTCAAGCGCGCCGAATAATGAAGTTGTCTACAACAAATCTTTTAAACTGCGTTTTCTTGAAGTCGTTACAGCAGGAAATACCAACGCCTGGATGGGAGTGAATGAACATGGATTTGCCATTTTGAATTCCCTCGCCCGAGATCTTGAACAGGGAAGCTCTGGATATGGCAACGGCAGCCTGATGCGTGATGCACTCGGCACATGCGCAACTGTATCGGAATTCATCGCTTTGCTTTACCAGACCAATTCCAGCGGCCGGGCGACACGAGGAAATTTTGCAACCCTGGATTCGACTGGAGCAGCGATTCTTTTTGAAATAGATAAAGATTCCTACTGGATATTTGATGCCGAAAATTCACTCACAGCCCCAAATGGCTATATTATTCGCACGAACTTTGCTGAAAATGGCGACGGAACCAGCGGCAGTGGATATGAACGTTACAATCGTTCATCCGATTTGATTCATAATTTTTACAGTGGGGACAGCCTTAATTATCGTAGCATTCTCAGACACCAAATGCGTGATTTCTCCGATTTCGACAGCAATCCGGTCAACGTTCCCTTTGCTGACTATTGGCTTTCCGAAAGACCATACGGCTACATTTATACAAATGTTAGTATTTGTCGTTCCAGCACAGTTTCAACAACGGTTATACAGGGTATCCTTTCAGGTGAGCGGACGGAACTCTCAACGATGTGGACAATTCTTGGCCATCCAGCTGCATCAATTGCTGTTCCATACTGGCCAATTGGAAATACCCCTGACGAAGCAAATGGTACACCAACGGCACCGTTATGCGATATGGCACTGAAAATAAGAAGCGCATTGTTTGATTATCCGGAAAATGAATATTATCTGGATTCCTACAAACTGCGTGATGAAGCGGGAAACGGAATCTGGAATTCACTGTTTTCAGCAGAAGATTCAATTTTTACTGTGACGGAAAAATATCTCGAAAAATGGCGAGCTAACGGCCCTGATGTATCTGAAATGATGACTGTTGAATACAACTATGCGCGTTTTGCACTCGATGCGATGGAAATTGCACATTTAAATCTGTTGACTGGAGTAGTTAGCGACGACAACAATACAGCATCGTCGGGCTTTACAGTTTTTCAAAACTTCCCAAATCCCTTTCATGCCGGTACTCGCATAAGCTTCACATTGCCACAGGCTGGAGTGGTTAATATCGATCTGTTTAATATATCTGGTAAAAAAGTGGATACTATTGCCCATGAACAATTCAGCAAAGGGCTTCATACAATTTTCTGGAATACAACAACCAGACCGAAATTATCGAGCGGAATTTATTTCTACCGGATAACAGTTTCGTCTAATCAACAGTATACGGCGACACGAAAATTTACTCTTATAAAATAATCCAAAAGACATGGGCAATAATAAAACATGTAACGCGACATTCATGTCGCTCTATTAAATGCTAATTTTCGATATAAAGTTACAGTGACAGAATCGTGTTTTGAAACGGGTCAAATAGGATAAATAAACAGGAATGATCACATGAAACAAAATCCCTCATTTTTTACTCTGATGAAAAATAAAGTGTTCTTTGCTCTTCTATGGGGCTCGATTTTCCTCTTTTCTTCCATTTCTGCACAGGACGTCGTCTCTGACAGTGGTATGGTTGCCAGCGCCCACCCGTTGGCATCAAAAGCGGGATTGGAAATTTTAAACCAGGGTGGCAATGCAATTGATGCAGCCGTTGCAACCGCCTTTGCACTGGCCGTAGTTGAGCCCAATGCATCCGGTTTGGGTGGTGGTGGATTCATGGTGATCAAAATGGCAGACATGAAAGAAGGCATCACCATCAGCTACCGTGAATCCGCACCGGCAAAAACGACGGCAGAATTTTATTATGCAGAAGAACCCGGTTTCAAAACACGCACCCACCACGGCCCCCATTCCGTCGGTGTACCCGGCGTTGTCGCGGGTTTATCGATGGCACTGGAAAAATACGGCACGATGCAACTCAAAGATGTCGTCAAACCGGCCATAAAATATGCCCGTGATGGATTTGATGTTTCAGAAAAATTTTCCGGAATGATCATTCAGGCATATGATTTGATTTCTTCAAATCCGGCAACATCAAAAATTTATCTCGTTGATGGCCTGCCACCGGAAGAAGGTTCCATAATCAAAAATCCCAACCTGGCTGATACATTTGTTCAGCTCGCCAAAGGCGGTGCAGGCTGGTTTTATAAAGGAGAAATGGCCAAAGCCATCAGCGAAGAAGTAAAAATTCTGGGTGGATATCTAGAAGAATCAGACCTTCACAATTACAAGGCGATCCATAAAAAGCCGGTGCATGGCACCTACCACGGCTACGAAATAATCTCCAGCGCCCCGCCGACAGGTGGCGGTACACACCTGGT
Source organism: Calditrichota bacterium (assembly GCA_008501545.1). Lineage (GTDB taxonomy): Bacteria > Zhuqueibacterota > Zhuqueibacteria > Zhuqueibacterales > Geothermadaptataceae > Bioreactorimicrobium. Next base: position 4,004 of record QQUM01000099.1, on the reverse strand, counting down.
CGAATTGCTGAATATTCTCGAAGGTTATAATTTACAGGAAATGGGCCACAATTCGACAACTTATATACACCATTTGGCTGATGCGATGAAAATCATCTTTGCCGATAAAAGGCAAAATATGGCCGATCCCGAGTTTTATGATGTGCCGGTCGAAAAGCTCACCGATAAAACATATGCGAAAAGTCGGCGTGCACTTATTCATAATGACAAAACGTTGAACGATTACAAATCAGCAAAGATGGTATCGCGCGAGTCGGGCAGCACAACCCACCTGTCTGTGATCGATTTGCAGGACAACATGGTGGCGCTAACGCAGAGTATCAATTACTGGTTCGGCGCAGGTATAACGGTGCCCGGAACCGGTGTTCTGCTCAACAACCACCTCGCTGATTTTTCCGAGAATCCGCTAAGCCAGAATGCCATCGAGCCGAATAAACAGCCCGTCAGCAGCATCGCCCCGACACTGCTGCTCAAAGATGGTAAACCTTTTCTTACCATTGGTACTCCGGGTGGCTCGCGTATCATAGGCGCGCTGGCGCAGATTATTATCAACGTAGTCGATTTCGGCATGAGCATGGATGACGCCATCGAAGCGCCGCGTGTGCATGCCTACGGCGGCATTTTGCACGTGGAAGGACGAATCCCCAAGGACACAATCGCAGCACTGGAACAACTCGGACACAAAGTGAAAGTGCGTGGGAATTTCGATAACTATTTTGGCGGTGCCCAGGGCATTCTGGTCGATCAAAAAACCGGCGATCTCATCGGTGGCGCCGACTCGCGGCGGGATGGCGTTGCAGCAGGATATTGAGTAATCAGCACAGATAAAAGAATAATTTAAATTGCAGATACATGAAATAGAACACGGATTTGACGGATCCAACGGATTGGAGCAGACTGTTAAAAAAATCCGTTCCAATCCGTCATATCTGTTTAATCCGTGTTCCATAAAACAAGGAATTATGATGAAAAACTTACAAAAATACTGGTTCTTCGCCATTCTCTTTCTTTTGCTGTTTTCCTGCACTCCCAAACCTGCAGGTCTTTCAGATGCCGAAAAACTTGATGCATTTTTTACCAATGAAAACGTTAAAATCGTGGTCACAGATTCAGGTCTCGGTGGCGTTTCCGTAGCGGCGGATGTGGTCGAGCGTATCAAAACAGCAGGTGTTTTTAACAAAGTCGATGTCGTCTTTTTCAATGCGCAACCGCACCTGAAGTCGGGCTACAACTCAATGGATACGAATGAGCAAAAAGTAGCGGTTTTCAACAACGCCCTCGAGGCAATTGACAAAAACCTCAGTCCCGACCTGATTTTAATCGCCTGCAACACACTTTCCGTGCTCTATGACCAGACACCCTACGCCAAAGTCGCAACGATACCTGTGGTCGGTATTATCGAAACCGGGGTTGACTTAATCAACAGCCGCATGGCAAACAGCGACAACAGCAAAGTGATCGTTTTTGCAACGAAAACCACGGTGGAAAAAGGCAAACACAAAGCAGGGCTCATGGATTTAGGTTTCACTGAAGACCGCATTGTAACCCAAGCCTGTCTGCGCCTTGCGGGACGCATTGAACGTGGACCGGACAGTGATACCACCAAAGCACTGGTCTATCAATATGTCGAAGAAACGCTGCCGGAAATTAAAGAAGGCGAAGAAGTTTATGTCAGCTACAATTGCACTCACTATGGCTATGTGGACAATATTTTTCAGCAGGCCTTTAAAGACAAAGGCATCGAGGTCAAAGAATTCCTCGATCCCAATCCACTGATGGCCAACTTCATTTTTGAAGAAAAATACCGCAACCGCTACGACAACACCGAGGTCACTGTGAAAATTATTTCACAGCCGGAATTACCACCGGGCCGCCAGGCAGCCATTTATGAATTGATCGTGCTCACTTCCGAGCAAACAGCCGACGCGCTGTTCGATTACACCTTTACGCCCGACTTTTTTGAATGGGAATCCATTGCGAAATGAAGCGGCATGGATGCGTCGAAAAGCATACTGAGTAGTCGAGTATTTTTTACTCGAGGTATCGAAGGGTGCAGGGTACGCCCTGTATCCGCACTCTTCGATACGTCCTATCAAAAAACGGTAGGACTACTCAGAATGCTACAGGCTTGTTTATATAAACTTTTAAGTACTCACAATAAATGAAAAAACTCATCTCTTTGTTTCTCATCTTTTCTTCCTGCGCCGGCTACAAGCTCACGCAGGAAGCCCAAACAGCTATCGATGGATTTGACACAGTTGCCAACGCTGAAAAAATCCTGGTCATGGCAAACACAGCCTATGAAACGCCGGCATTTCTTTTTGATTCCAAAAAACCCGGCCCGGCGATTTTAATTTTAGGCGGCACGCACGGCAACGAACCGGCCGGTTACGAAGCCGCATTGCGCTTGCTACAAAAATTACAGGACATCCCCCCTGCTAATGGCAAAGTCATTTTAATCCCGCTGGCAAACCGGTTATCCGTGGAAAATTACACGCGCCGTGTACCTGTACCAAAGGGCATCGACCGGGAAAAAGGCAATTTGAACCGCTGCTACCCCGGCAATGCCGATGGCCTTCCGATGCAGCAAATGGCCTGGGCCATCGAACAGTTGGTACGAAAGCACGATGTCGACGTGTTCATCGATCTGCACGAAGCGCGCTACCTTCATTTGGACACTCCAAAGGAAAGCATCCGTGATCAGGGCCTGGGCCAGACGATTATCTACTACCCCAACGAACCATCATCCTGGCTGACGCTCAACATGCTCGACCAGATCAACGAAACCATCGAAAACGATAATTACCATTTTTCAGCGATCGAAGAGCCCATTTTGCACAGTGCAGCCTGGTGGGCTGGAAAAGAGTTGAGTATTGCTGCCTTTACTTTCGAGACAGCCCGCATTTTGGAACTCCAACAGCGCATTGATTGGCATTTAAAGCTGGTCGAGATTGTATTGAAAGAGTCGGATGTTTGGTAGACCTGAAAAGGTGCGACGCACTTTCAGCCTGAACGAAGGCAAACATAACTTGTTCCTCGGGGAATTCGACACGAAGTGCGTCGCACCTACTGCCACCAAGCCCTAAAAAGGTGCGACGCACTTTCAGCCTGAACGAAGGCAAACATACTTTGCTCCTCGGGGATTTCGACACGAAGTGCGTCGCACCTACTGCCACCAAGCCCTAAACAGGTGCGACGCACTTTCAGCCTGAACGAAGGCAAAAACACTTTACTCCTCGGGGAATTCGACACGAAGTGCGTCGCACCTGTTGCACCCGCACTATAATTTATCACCCCCTTCTTGCATGTTTTCCAAATAGTTATAAATTGCTACAAGGCTGTTTCTGTTGTACACGAAAAAATCATCTGTTCGTAGTCCAGAGCGTGCTCTGAGAAAAACAGCCGACAAAGCCAGAGCACGCTCTGGACTACAAACGATGAACGCAATTGAACACGCAAATAAGGGAATCCAAGCCATGCCCCCCCCCCACCCCGACAAACACACATTTTCACCGACAAACCCGGCCCTATGTTTGAAGGCAAACCCGGGCGCCAGTTTGTCGGCATTGAGCTGGCACAACTCAAAGGACATACAAACTAATTCCGTCGCTTTCAGCAGCGACGGAAACGCAATCGCTTCGGCGTCCTCTGACAAGACCGTCAGACTATGGGACGCTAAAACACACAAAGAAATAGCACAACTCAAAGGACATACAGGCATAGTTCTTTCCGTCGCTTTCAGCAGCGACGGAAACGCAATCGCTTCGGCGTCCTCTGACAAGACCGTGGTTTTTTACAATGTGGATTGGCTAAAAAAAATCGACGAATCTGCAAAACCCGAGTCTGTGAATCAATATTGTAACGCCAAAGTTGTACTGGTGGGCGACAGCGGTCGTGGCAAAACCTGTCTTGCCCGCGCCCTCATGGGCGAGTCATTCGTGCCGCAGGAAAGTACACACGGCATGAAGGTGTGGGAGTTCGAGAGTGAAGCAGTGCAAAACAAG
>QQUM01000558.1 GCA_008501545.1 Calditrichota bacterium | reverse complement strand
GATGTCTGGGTGCCGCCCTTCGACTGGCTTGGCATCGACTTGCCGGAGATGGATGTCATGCGCTCTACGGGCGAACATATGTGGTCCTACAACTGCGCCTACACCTCGTCACGGCCGATTGGACCGAATATCAAGAACATCAATTTGCTGTATGAATTTCGCATGGCGGCTCTGACGGCGTTTCGATACGGCGCTTCCGGTATTGGTTACTGGTGCTACAATGCCGGACGGGAAAATCCATGGTCGCGCATTCGTCTGGAGTACAATCTGGTTTACCCCGGCCGGACAAAACCGGTCACCAGTCGCCGCTGGGAAGCTGTGCGTGAGGGAATTGAAGATTACCGGATTCTTGCGGCGTTGCGTGAAACTTTGGCAGCGGGTGGTGAGCGGCTGTCAAAGGATGTTCGGGATAAAATCGAATACCTGCTGCAGGTCAGCTTACCCTGTTTGATTGATCCCGCATTTGAAACAGTGCGCTTCGGCTACTCCCGTGAAGCGATTGAGCACGTTGCAAACAGCACAAAAATGCAGGCATTTCGTCAGGAAATGATGGCATGTGTGAAGGCAGTTTTACAGTGATATGAGTTCGCCAAGATGTCCATCATTCACGATTGTGCAGAAGCTTTTTTCTGCATGATGATTGAGATTCGGGCAAATGCCCGGTTTCATTGTGCGTCCATGGGGCATTCCATGGACGACCAGAATTGTGACTTGGGCACAGCCCATTTTGATTGTGCGTCCATGGGGCATCCCATGGACGATCAAACAATAAACAAATTCGATCACACAGGAGATCACTCCTGTGTGGAAAATGAGAAGGGACATTCGTCCCACATAAATATTTACGGGGGGAAGAAATGCGCAGATACCGGCTTGATCCGGACAAAACAATGGTTTATTTTTCCACTTCAACTATTGTGGACTGGCTTTGTGTTTTTAAGGAAGAAAAATATTTTCAGGTCATCATCGAGAGTTTAACGTACTGCTCGGAAAAGAAGGGCCTGTCAGTTCTTGGCTATGTAATTATGCTGATATACATTCATAATAATCCCGTTAAAAAGGGATTTGTGACCAAACCGGAAGATTGGAAATACAGTAGTGCCCGCAACTGGATTTGTGGTGATGACTCGGTGATGAAAATTGATCGTGATGTTTTGTATGAGTAGAACGACTGCTCTTCGGATTTTGTGGGGCTGTGTCAAAACATGGATCTGTATTATAAATATACAAATTTATGAATACATGCAGAATCTTTATAGTTAAGAATCCACCTCGAAGCATCCTGAGTAATCCCGCGCATTTTGCGGGATGTATCGAAGGGTGCATGCTCAGGAATGCACCCGCACCTTTCGATACGCCCCGCTTAACAGCAGCGGGGCTACTCAAGATGCTTATTTATGAAATAAACTAAAATCCTGTTAAGTATAATGTTTTCTGTATTTTTATTCACTGCTTTGATGTTTTGATACAGTCCCGATCACAAAATGTTTCTCTTACTCGTACTCCTGCTCGTTCTCGTATTTTAAAAACCCATGACGAGAAAAGTATGAGTACGAGTAAGAGTATGAGTACGAGAAAAAAAGGAAATCACATGAAAAAATACTTGTTTTTGCTGATGGTTGTCGCATTGCTGGCTTGCCAAAAGCAGGAGAAATTTGTTTGGATTGCAGAAGCTCCGGCTGAATCGGCATACGCGAAAATTGATAAAGCAGGAAAAACGGTATTGCCAAATGGTCGATTGCTTACACCCGTTGGACGACAGCTGCAAACTGCACCGCATCCGTACGGCCTCACACTCAGCCACGATGGCACCATTGCCGTGACTGCAAATTCCGGTGTTCGGCCATTTTCACTGAGCATTATTCGCAACGTTACTGACGATACGCCAACGATGCGGCAGATTCCCCCGGGGCCGGAAACGGACAAAGGGATTTTGGCAGCGGTTTTCATGGGTTTAGCAATCAGTCCTGACAACAAAATACTGTACGCTGCCGGCGGACAGGAAAATCAAATCTATTTGTTCAACCTGGAAGACGGTGAATCCATCGGAACCATCGATTGCAGTGTAAAAACTGAAACTGTCGATTACACCCACGGCTATATTGGCGATATGGCTTTGACCGGCGATGGAAAGACCTTGTATGCAGTCGACCAAATAGGTTTTCGCTTGTTGATCATCGATACAGAAAAGCGACAGATTGTGCACAATGTGCCTGTCGGACGCTATCCCTTTGGCGTGACTTTATCTGCTGATGAAAAGAGCGTTTATGTGGCGAATGTGGGTGTATTTGCATACAAAACTTTTGAAGGCTTCCATACGGAAAATTTCAAAGAGAAAGCACTGGATTATGCGGCATTCGGGTACAATACAAAAGAAATGAGAGAAGGCACGGTGGTCGACTCGGTAAAAATTCCAGGTCTTGGCGATCCCAACGTACCGGAGTCCTTTTCAGTCTGGAAGGTTACGCTGGATGGGCCTTCGCCAAAAGTGACTGCAAAAATCAAAACCGGCATTCTTGTCGGGCAATTGGTTGAAGACATACCCGCAGTTGGTGGGGCAAGCCCGAATTCTGTTGTTGCGACAGAAAAGTATATTTTTGTCTCCAACGGAAATAACGACTGCATTTCTGTGATCGATACACAAAAGGATACGGTGGTCAACACAGTTTACCTCAAACCTGAGTCGCGTTTAGGCCGTTACCGTGGTATCATCCCGTTTGGCTTAGCGCTTTCTCCCGATAAAAAACGCTTGTACGTTGCCGAGTCCGGCATAAATGCGGTTGCCGTAATTGACGTCGAAACATTGACTGTGAAGGGCCATCTGCCAGTGGCATGGTTTCCCTCCAAGCTGAAAGTCTCAAAAGATGGAAAAAAACTCATCGTGGCCAATGCGAAAGGATTTGGCAGCGGGCCGAACGGTGGAAAAGATTTTAAGCCGGGTCCGGAAGGCAGCTACATCGGCGCAAGAATGAAAGGCTGCGTCTCCATCATCGATATCCCATCGGATGATCAATTGGTACAATTGACGCAAAAGGTCATCGAAAATAATTTTCGATTCAGTAAATCAACAGACAGCACATTTGCCAAACGTAAAAAGAATCCGGTGCCATTGTATCCGGGTGAAAAAGAATCGCCAATAAAACACATCGTTTTCATCTCAAAGGAAAATCGCACTTATGATGAAGTGTTCGGTCAAATCTCAAAAGGAAACGGGGATCCATCATTAGCCCGTTATGGCCGACAGGCTACTTTTTCCAACAGTGCAGGGGATAAAACTGTAAAAGATGCAGATATCATGAAAAATCATCTGGCGCTGGCAAAGCGTTTCGCCATTTCCGATAATTTTTATTGCGATTCGGATGTTTCCGCAGACGGGCACCGCTGGTTGGTGAATACCTATCCCAATGAATGGGTGGAAACGAGTGTTGCGGCTAGTTACGGTGGTGGGCGACGGATGCGCAATGATTCCAACGCGCCGGGAAATTACGCATTTGTCGGAGCAACCGGGGCAATTTATCCGGAAGATTACAATGAGGCCGGGTCTATATGGGAACATCTCGACAGAAACGGAAAAGATTTTTTCAATTTCGGTTTTGGGCTCGAACTGGCTCCTTCCCTGAGTGACAACACATACAAATACACCGGTGTGCGTTTCGTTATAAACTATCCGGTTCCAGCGCCAATGTTTGGAAAATCTTCAAAAATATACGCCACATACAATACCGGCATTCCGGATCAGTTTCGGGCGGATATGTTTATTAAGGATTTTACGGATCGCTGGCTTGGTGAGGGCAAAACGATGCCGGATATGCTGACAGTTATTCTTCCCAACGATCACGGAGCGGGAGAAAGACCGGCAGATGGTTATCCGTTCCGGGAAAGTTATATGGCCGATAACGATCTCGCTCTCGGCAGAATGGTAGAATTTTTATCGCGAACACCCTACTGGAAAAATATGCTGATCGTCGTCACTGAAGATGATGCGCAGGGTGGTGTCGATCATGTGGATGCCCACCGCAGTCTGTTGATGGTTATTTCCCCGTATGCGAAAAAGATCATGTCAGCCATGTGCATTACAGCTTTGGCAGTATTTTTAAAACATTCTGGAACATTCTGGGAATTCCTTACCTGAATCAGTACGATGCCGGTGCAACGGATCTTGCTGATTTATTAACGGATACCCCGGATATGGCACCATACTATGCCGTGGCGGTGGATAAGAGAATTTTTGATCCACAAAAAGCGCTGGATCCCTATGATGAAGAATTCAACTGGAAAGCCGTGGCTGAATCGCCGCAAATCGATAATCCCGAAGACATGATAAAGGACAGCCAGGTCCTGGATAGTTTACATACTGCGCAAAACAATGGTAGCGGCAAAAATAACATAAAAGAATAAAATTTACCCAGGTGCGACGCACTTATTTCCGAAAGGCCTGCAAATCTTTGATGATACTTGGAACCTTCGGAATGAAGTGCGTCGCACCTTATATCGAGGGAAAGCAAATGAAAAAAAATCTGTTGATTTGTTGCGCTGTGTTGTATTTAACGGGCTGTGGAAACGAGCAAATGCACGATGAGAAGTATGCAGCACAGCCCATTCTTTTTTCTGATGTAAAGATTTCTGATGATTTCTGGAGCAAACGCATTGAAACCAACCGCACAGTCACCATTCCCTACGATTTGCAAAAATGTGAGGAAACCGGACGCATTAACAACTTCGCTGTGGCCGGTGGACTGAAGGAAGGTAAATTTGAGGGGATTCGATATAATGACTCCGACGTGTACAAAGTCATGGAAGGCATTGCATATTCAATTAAAAGCCATCCGGATTCTGCGCTTGAAAATTACATGGATAATTTGATTTCGTTTATTACAGCAGCGCAGGAGGATGACGGCTACCTGTACACCCAGCGCACCATCGACAGCACCAAGATGGAGAAAAACGCTGGTGCAAAGCGCTGGTCCTATCTGCATCACAGCCACGAATTGTACAATGTCGGACACATGTACGAAGCCGCTGTGGCCTGGTTCGACGCGACAGGTAAACGCAATCTGCTTGACGTTGCAACCAAAAATGCGGATTTCCTTCTCACCGTCTTCGGACCGGATAAAAATCATGGTGTGCCGGGCCACCAGGAAATAGAGATCGGCCTGGTGAAGCTGTTTCGGGTGACCGGCAAAAAAGCCTATCTCGATCTGGCAAAATTTTTTCTCGACCAGCGTGGTGTGGACGACACACGTGAACTATATGGAGATTACTGTCAGGACCATATTCCGGTTGTGCAACAAACCGAAGCTGTTGGCCATGCTGTGCGCGCATTGTACATGTACAGCGGCATGGCGGATGTCGCGAGCAAGACGGGTGATTCCTCCTATGTCAAAGCCATCGATCGTATCTGGGAAAACATGGTCAACAAGCGGATTTACATCACCGGCGGCGTCGGTGCACGCCGACACGGTGAAGCTTTTGGTGATGATTATGAGTTGCCCAATGCCAGTGCCTACAACGAAACCTGTGCAGCAATCGCCAACATGATGTGGAATCACCGGCTGTTTTTGCTGCACGAAGATGCAAAATACATTGACGTGCTGGAGCGCACGTTGTACAATGGCTTTTTAGCCGGTGTGTCGCTGGAAGGCAATCTTTTCTTCTACCCGAATCCACTTGAATCTGACGGCGTGGACAAGTTTAATCAGGGAGCTGCTGAACGGCAGCCGTGGTTTAACTGCTCCTGCTGTCCCGTCAATGTTGTGCGCACTATGCCCGCAATACCGGGCTATATTTATGCACACAATGAGGATGCAGTATTCGTCAATCTTTTTATTGGCAGTGAAGCAAAATTGCAGGTGCAGGGTACATCAGTTACTTTGCAGCAGCAAACCGGACTGCCCTGGAAAGGCGATGTTTCGATAACTGTTTCACCGGAAAAAGAGTTGCTATTTGCCCTGAAAATTCGCATCCCCGGATGGGCGACGGAACAACCGGTTCCCGGCGATTTGTATACGTATCTGTCGGAAAATCCTGATCCCATTTCACTCGCTGTGAACGGAGAGCCTGTAAATACAACGATAGAAAAGGGCTACGTGACACTTGAGCAAAGTTGGAAAAAAGGGGATGTTATCGCATTAACTTTACCGGTTCGGGTACGCCGGGTGATTGCGAATATAAATGTCGCAGATAACGCAGGAAAAGTGTCCCTGGAACGTGGACCGGTGGTCTATTGTATTGAAGGCTTTGATAATGACGATACAGTGTTGGGAACACGTCTGGCTGATGGTGCACAGCTCAACACACAATTCAATGCAGAGAAGCTGGGTGGGATTATTGAAATTCGTGGGCAGGCACTTGCACCCAATGGCAAAAAGACAGTGCTTACGGCAATTCCGTACTATGCATGGAATCATCGCGGGGCGAATGAGATGACAGTGTGGATTGATCGAAAGTAAGAACAGGCTTCGACAAAATCGGATATTGCTATTGAAAATCGCTATAAATCCAGGATTTTAAAAAGCAGAACGCATTAAACTCGGATTTGCTCAGCAATAGTTCATTGTTTCGATTAATGAAAACCTGGCCAAAAAAGTAATTTGGAGGATATGTTTGAAATGCAGTCAGATCAATTAATCAGTTATATTGCACCTGCGGCCCCGGCTACGCGAAGACCAGGTGATGGCAGTGAATCCTTTATGAGACCGGAGATAGGCTTTACTCCCAGATGGTACCATCAAAACCTGAATATAAACTTTGATAAAAAATGGCACACGAATCCGGCTTACAGGCGAGAAACGATAATTAAAATGCGAGAAGAATTACGGCGTCGCTTTCCCGGTACAAAAATAGGGTGTATAAATGAGCCGGATACGCCACTCGATCTGTTGACTGGAACGTATGGTTCAACAAGCATAGCAGCGATTTATGGCATTCCAATACGCTACGCGAAAGACAATTGGCCGAATTGCGCACATAATTACTTAACAGACGCCGAGGTTGCAGCGCTGAAGCCACCAAATCTTGATGAAAACAAACATTTTCAAGATTTAATGGTGCAGGTCGACTGGATTGCTGAAAATGAGGGGATCGTTACGGGATATATTAATTGGCAAGGAGTATTAAATAATGCCCAACGCTTGCGAGGCCAGGATTTATTTTTGGATATGATTATGAATCCGGATTTAACAAATCATCTATTTGATTGTGTTACAACGACAATGATTGAAGCTGCAAAGCGTTTGCATCGTCGCCAGAAAGAAACTGGATTTGAGGTTAATTTTTTCACGATGAGCAATTGCCTGGTAAATATGGTGTCAGCGGAACATTATTCGGAGATATTGTTGCCCTGCGATCAACGCATTGCGCAGGCTTTTGATCTAGTTGGCGTACATAATTGCGCTTGGAATGCAGATCCTTACATTGAAGCGTATGCAAAAATTCCAAATAACAAATATATCGACATGGGACAGGAGTCCGATTTATCTGAGGCGAAAAAACGTATTCCGCTTGCAAGAAGAGCAATCATGTATACACCTATGGATATTGCGAAAAAGTCTCTTGCCAGGATTCGAGATGATATGGAAAAAATTGCAGAACATTACGGACCATGCGATATTGTAGCAGCAGATATTGAAATAGGTACACCTGACCAGCGTATTTTAGATTTTATTGCGATTTGTGAAGAAATTAGCAGGATGAAAGAAAACGAGTCATCTACCAGGATGAATGCATGAAAATGCAGATAATTTCGACCGTTGCATTTGGTGTGAAGTGAACTGTCTCGCTTCTATATTTTCATATTATTCTTCTGATGAGTGATGTGGCAAACATGCAATTCATCTATTTTATATTGACTCCCCTTCATTACGGTGTTATAAAATTTCATCTTGCATGGGTTTGTTTTTTTCTCTATTGTATTGTACCAAGATGCTGTTTTTTTTATAAATAGAAAATATCCCTCACGCGTTTGCATCCAGCGTTCTATTTTTGATTCCTGTCTCATATCTTTGTTCAGGTCTCTATGATAAATATGAAAAAATATATTATTCTCAGATTCGTGGTATTGTTAACGATGGCTGGTTCTCTTTCGGCACAGCCAACACCAGTGGAAATACGCCTCGCTACCAGTTCAAGTGGCGGACAATACAACAAGCTGGGCTGGATATTAAAAAATCGTGTGGCGGCCAAGTACCAAAGCACGATAAAAATCGCCATTGATTCATCCCGCGGTTCCATTGATAACGCATTGTGGCTCGGCAACAATGACGTGCAAATAGCCTTTATTCAGGAAGATATCGCATCATACTTCAAAAATGGGCAGTACATGTTTCAGGCTGAACGCTATGATAACCTGAAAGTCATTGCGATGCTGAAAAACAGTGAGAAGATTCATGTTTTTCTACCGATTGGGAGTACGGTACAATCCATTTACGACTTGCGTGGAAAAAACGTAGCGGTTGGTGCACGCAAGAGTGGCACCGCCTTCAATTCCGACGCTATACTCAAAGCGTATGGTCTTGATTCAACACAGTGTAACTATAAATTTTTATCGATTGCTGCAACAAAAGCAGCCTTGCGGAATAAGCAGGTGGATGCTGCATTTTTTACAGCGAATGATGAGGCGCCATTTATTAATGAAATTAAGCGTGTTGGCTTTCCGATGTTGGCAATTTCAGCGGAAAGGGTACCGCACATACGAACCTCTTATCCCAAACTTTTTCCTGATTCCATTCTTACATTCGATAAAAAGGATACAATCCCTACTCTGGGCGTAAACACGCTTTTAATAGCACGCAAGGATGTGCCCAAACATGTTGCCTATAAAATAGCCAGGACGATTTTTTCCACATCACTTCCCGGTGATTCGCTGCACAACGAATTCCGTTATTATGATGGAAAAGATGATTTGCACGCCGGGGCGAAGATCTTTTACAAAGAAATGGGAGCGTACCATTTGGAGTTGTCCGACTGGATCGTCAAAATCCTGATGATGGGAATCCCTGTCCTGGTTATTGGTTTTTTGCTCGTTTACTGGAAACGTGTTCGAAACATGTATCGCTGGAATATCTACTTCCGGCTGACGATCATTTTGCTCATGTTCTTTCTGGTTGGAACATTCGGAACATATTATTTTGAAAGAGATGTCAATGAAAATTTTAATAATTTCATCGGTTCATTCTGGACAACGATTATCTATCTTTTTGTTGGTTTTGAAGGCAGCAATCCAATAACAATCGGTGGAAAAATTTCATCACTTTTCATTCTTATAGGCAGTGTTGGTGTACTTGGTTCTGTCGCAGGAAATTTCGCGGCACTGTTTTTAAAAGAAAAAGGAGATAAAATTCCTATGGATAGCAGAGATCATATCGTGATTTGCTACTGGAATAGCCGTGGCGATGACATCGTCCGCGAATTACGTCACTCGGAACACGGAATGAAGGCGGCAATATACATTCTTTGTGAAAGAGAAATTAATGAAGCGGGATTGCGCAAGAAAAAAGACAAGGAAGGCATCAGATATTAT
>QQUM01000058.1 GCA_008501545.1 Calditrichota bacterium | reverse complement strand
GCATCCCGATGAGGTTGGACACCGGAGAAACAAAGGACACGAAAATATCCATCGCACCGGATGCACGAAACATCGCAATGGCCATCAAAATAGCCACAAGAAATGGAATTATGCGAATCGCGACATTAAATCCTTCTTTTGCTCCTTCAACAAAGACTTCATAAACCTTTACTTTTTTTATAAAACCAACGGTTGGAATGAGCACAAGCAGTACGGGAATAGCCCAGTTGGAAACCGTTTTTAAAACTTGTAAAAAAAATTCTGACATGGATATTATTCCTTATTTTTCTGTTTTTTCAATCGATGCAAGATTAGGATCTGTTTTTTTAAAAACTTTGAGACGACCCAGTAATTTTGCGACAATAATCGCGACAATGGTAGCGCACGTGGAAGCAAAAAGGGATGTTGCAATAATGCTAAAGGGATCTTTCGATCCGGCCGCAACACGCACGCCTATAATTGTTGCAGGTATAAATGTGATGCTTGCTGTATTCATTGCCAAAAACAGAACCTGTGAGTTTGAAGCTGTGTCTGTTGATTTATTCAGGGATTGCAATTCTTCCATCGCTTTCAAGCCGAGCGGTGTGGCTGCGTTTGAGAGCCCAAGCCAGTTTGCAGCTAAATTGAGCAACATGGCCCCCATTGCCGGGTGATCCGGTGGTATTTCAGGAAAAAGACGTTTTGTGATCGGCTTGATGATGTTTGCCAAGAGTTTTATCAGACCAGCTTCTTCAGCTATTTTCATAATACCAAGCCAAAGCGCCATGATGCCAATCAGGCCGAGAGAAATATTCACAGCAGTCTCAGCTCCACTCACAGCAGCCGTACCGACTTCTGGCATTTTTCCAGTAAAAATTGCTGTAATAAATGCGATAGCGACAAGGGCAAACCAAACATAATTCAGCATATTCAATCCTCCAAAATTTTCGTTTGTATTCAATTTAACATGTTTTTGACAAGATAATTTTCAGCTCTCACTAAATTGATAATTCCTTATTCGTTCTATTCTGAGGCATCATCATAAATTTGAGCCTTGTATTTATTGTAGAGAAACGAGATCGCTAAAAGCAGCGTGCCGAGTAAAATCAACACAACCGTTTTGGAGATTGTACCAAAATGTGCAATATCGTATAAAAACAATTTAGCAAGCGTGACGGCAAACCAGATAATTGCACCAACCCGTAAATATTTTTTCCGATGCCAAATTCCCAGGATAACAACGAATGAGGCATAAATACCCCATAAAATGCTGAGTCCAAGTTTGTCTGTTTGTGTCACGCCTGAAATTTTTAGCCAGTTGATCAGCTCACTACTCAAAATCCAAAGAATGGTTATGTGGAGCAGAAAATCATAGAATTTTCGAAAACGAACCTTTATGAAGTCTTGCTGCAGCAATCTGTTTGTGACGACCAAAACAAATGCCACGCAGAGATAGGCAACGTACCGGATACCGATATTGAACCAATCATGTGTGTAATATTCAGCAAGAGTCTGCTGAAGATAGCTGGAACGCAACGCACTCAGGGAAGACAAACCTATCATGAGAAAGGATAAAATTATCAGTGTATTAAAGATGACATTCATCACGCCAACCTGGTGGTTTCTAATTCGCATTATATTGGCAACTGTGAATAATGCAAAGAAAACCAGCGTGTAATTTATTATCCAGATTTCTTTAAATTTTTCATTATCCCAATCGTAGTAAGTGGCTGCGTTTCCACTTTCTTTAACAACCTCCACTGCTGAACTTGCCAACATTTGGTCCCAATATAAGCTAATTTCAAGCTGAAATGTGTAATATAGAACCGAGATGAAAAAGGTCGGCAACAAAATAGTAACGAGTTGCCTTAAGTGTTTATTTGTTGATGATTGAACAGACCAGCTATTATTTCGGTGCAGCCAGTTTATGAATCCAAATGAAATAACAACAAACGCTGAAGTCAAAAAATGAATATTGAAAATTGGGCGAATGAATACTTCCGGATTATCTTGTATGTAAACGTTGTAGATCTGGCTCCAATCATGCACCAGGCTGATGAGGCAAAGTAAAATAAGCGGATAAGATAACCGCTCGTAAACCGGAATGGATTTCGAGCGCCCAATCCAGAATAGAAGTGCGCCCTCGCCTGCCCAAACCAGCGTAACCCATTTGCCATCGAACTGCACCGGGACAGCAATCGTGATGAAGAGTAATGCCAGGCCAACAATGAGATAGAACAGGTTTCTATCCGAGCCTTCGCGTTTGGAAAGCGAAACGGCCACCGAAAAATGAATGAAAGCATTTATTAGCGTAAACAAACCCAAGAAGTGCTCGCCAGGTTCGTGATCTGAAAGAATTGCATAACCAAAGCCATAAAAAACGAGTGCGTTTGCCACTACGAGCCAAATATCAACTTTTAAAACAAAAGCCTGGTTTTTGATGACGTTATATGCGAGAAATGTGGCATAAAATACAAGAAAGAAAACACTGAGAAAAACCAATGCAAACGTAAAGTGCACATCCGTTACGTAATCTTCTTCAAGCCAGGCTGCATAGGTTAACCATGTAAAAATAAATGCAAAAAAATTCAGTGCTTTCCAGTGTTTCCGCACCGCGATCGCCAGAATACCGATATTGATGATTGCGATGTAAGTGAATAACACGCCGATGCGACCGGATTCCTCGCTTAATAAAAATGGCACTGCATACGCGCCGACCAATCCAAACAAAGCGATCACTTGTTGATTGTATTTGAGTGAGGCCAGCACTGTGAAAACCGTAAAGATGACCATCAGTGCAAAAGCCAGACTTTGCGGGATGAGGCCATAAAAACTGTAGGCGGCGTAGGTGATGAAATATTCAATCGCCATGGAGCCGCTGAGAAGAACTGCACTGAACTTATGGTAGTTCTTTTTCAACTTGACAGCAAATCCAAACAAACCAAGACCAACCAAATATCCTAAAACGATGCGCACAAGCGGGCTGATGAGTTGGTTGTCGATGGCATACTTTGCGCCGATGGCCACACCGAAAACAATGATTATAATGCCGATTTTATTGATGAGATTTTCACCGATGAATTTTTCTAGATCGGTTTTGAAATGGGAAGATTGTGCCGCTTTAGCCGTAGAGTGTTTGCTAGCCTCTGGTCGAGGTTTCTCGATTTCTGCTTCTTTTTGTTTTGATATTTTCTGTTCTGCATGTTTATCTGCAGTTTTCGAAGCAACATCCACGTCTTCTTTTTGGAGCTGCTGGATTTCTTCCTTTAGTTCAGTCACCTCCTGCGAAATAGCTTCATGCTTTCGCAAGAGCGCATCCATTTTCGCTAAAAGATGCGCCGTTCTATCTTGATTTTCAGCCATATCCATCCCGCATTAGTTTTAAAATTACAGTTCAATTTATGAAGAAATAGAATCCAAATTTGGTGGAGCAAAAGAAAGTAACGATTCAACAAGACGCAACTGCACCATCCCGTCGTTTATCGCCAGCACCCTGGCCATCATTGGCTACTGCATGCACGCCACCAAAATAAACATCTTTCACTTGCCATGAGTTAACAGAAAATGTATCGCCGATCGCAGCGATGATGTCTGCATCATATCCCGGTTCAATCTGCACATGATGTCCATCCCAATGCAAACGCGGAGCAAAGACTGCTTCGTTCAAGCTCATTTTAAAATCGAGGATATTGCATATCACGTGTAACAGCGCCGTCCAGATGCGTTTGCTCCCCCCGCTGCCCATAACAAAGCGAACATTCCCGTCCTGCAAAATCATTGATGGCGACATCATTGAAGCGATCCGTTTGCCGGGTGGATCGGCATGGAATCCGTCCGGATGCAAATCATCCTCACCCATCATGTTGTTGAGCATAACACCGGTTTCAGGCACGATATAACCACTGCCTTCACCGTTTGAACAGGTCAAACTGGCTGCATTGCCATCCCGGTCTAAAACACTGATATGGGTCGTACCGCCAAAGGCTTTGCGTATTTTTTCAACATTCCCGGAAAAATCATCATCAAAACTTCCCTCACGCAGCAGATCGCCATCTTCCCTGCGCTCAAATAATTCCTGCATCAGTGTGATTAATCCACGTAAATGTTGTTTAGAGCCATATTTGATATCCCCGATCATACTTCGCTCAAGCCAGCGCAACGCAAAGGCCAGCATCGTGCCACCAAAGGAAGGCCAGGGATTGGTGAGCACGGTGTGATTGCGATATTTTATCGATAAAGGCTGGCGTTCAACAACTCTATATGCTGCTAAATCCCTGCGTGTCAAAATGCCCTCATGCTGCTGCATATCCTTTGTGATTCGATGCGCAATTTCACCTTGATAAAATTCTTTATAGCCATCACCGGGCAGCGTTTCGAGAAAATTGGCCAGGTCCTTATTTGAAAAATGATCCCCTTCACGCAGCATCTCGCCATGCGGTGAAAAGAGTTGCCGACCGGGGGCTGACAAATTCATGATTGGTTGCAACAGGTGGAGAATGTAGGCCTGTGTCCGGTTAAAATGGACACCATGCCTCGCATATTGAAGCGCAGGCGCAAGAATTTCTTTTAACGGCAGCCTACCCTGCTTTGTGTGGACATCCAGCAGGCCGCGCAAGACGCCCGGCACCGCAATCGAACCATAGCCAACATTAAAGATTTGATCTGAGCCGGGGAAATGGACAGTGATGGGAATGAAATGGGGATCCGTTTCGGACGATGGATTGCCAAGACCGGGCGTATCAACAAAAAAATCGTATAGCACACTTTTCCCCGAATGCAGACGTGAAAGAAGAAATCCGCCGCCGCCGAGACTGGTAAGCAATGGTTCGGCAACCACTGAGGCAAATCCGGCAGCAGCGACGGCATCAAACGCGTTGCCACCATTTTTCATGATTTCGCATGCCGCTTCACTTACTTTCTCATGACCGCTTGCCACTACGGCTTGCATCGCTGTACTCCCTGAGGATTATCTGAGATTTTAAAAATACTTTTAAACCGCGAAAAACACAAAACACGCGAAAATTCATTTTCCCATATTACTACTTTGGTAGATTCGGTGTTTTGTCATTTCGAACCCACTTTGGGGGTGAGAAATCTTATTTCTACGCTCAAGATATGAACCACAAATTAAGATTTTTGCTTCGCCGGCCTTCGGCTGGAAAGCGGTTCGAAATGACCAGACTGTGTGAAAACCCATGGAGGTTGAACTTTTCGTTTTCACACAATCTGGTCAATTTTATTAATCTGCCAAAGTAGTAATATTTAGCATTTTTCTGCAATTTCATTCAAGTAATGCACTGCTTACTGTGTTCTATATTCAGTGGAAATAATCAGTCGGAAAATGAATTTTCTCCAGTGCATCATATAATTTTTTAATTTCATCTGCTGACAATGCGACCTGCGGTGGGCGCATGTGCAACCAGTTCTCGTTTTTATCCAATCGGGATATGACGTGCTTCAACACCGGGATCATCGGATAATTCTCGATAAGTGAGCGCATTGCGTTGAGTTTATCCTGCAAATGCTGCCGTTCATCCGGATCAATTGTGCTATATAATTTTGCTGCTATAAAACATGACAGATTTGCACTGGCCGAAATACATCCTGCACCACCGATACCCATAATCTGTGATAAGAAGGTCTCGCTGCCCGCAAAGATTTGAAATTCCGGAAAGCGTTGTTTCAACATCTGCATGTGCTGCCAATCACCACCGGAATCTTTGATGCCGACTATCTGATTTGGATATTTTTCAATGAAACGTGCAATTAAATCTGTGCTGAACGGAAGGCCTGTCATTTTTGGAAAATGGTACACATAAATTCGCAATGCGTCGTCATTTACTTCCTGAATTACCCGATCGAAGAAATGAAAAATGCCAGCATCCTGCACATTTTTATAATAAAATGGCGGCAACAGCAATACGTTATGAACACCAAGATGAAGCGCATGACGCGTCAATGCAACCGTATCCGGGATTGCACAACACCCCGCTCCAACCAGTAATTTTTCTGCAGGAATACCGCTGGCGAGAACTGCATCCAATGCAACCATCCGCTCTTTACGACTGAACGAATTGGCCTCGCCTGTCGTGCCCATGAGCAGAATCCCTGTAGCGCCATTTTTCAGCAACCACCTGCAGTGCCGGATCAAATGGGCATGATCAATGCTCAAATTCGATTTCAATGGTGTCAAACTCGCGATGTAGACACCATGTGCCAACGCGTTCGTTTTCATTTTTTCCCTGCCTTCGCCGGTAAAGTGGCCGTAAAATCGAGCCCTTTTTTTATCCAGAAATGCAAGCCGATATCAGAATCAATTCCATTTTCTGCGACATAAACATAGCCACGCAGTGCTTTACCGGTGAAATCCATTTCGCGTGCATGCGGATCTTCAAGCGCTTCTGTATATTTTTCAGCACCAACACGGACCATAAGTTCAGAACGAATGATGCCGCAACACATATTGCCGCGATCCATGAATGCCAGGCCACCAAACATTTTCCTTTCAGTGATGCCGGGATGGTTCTGCACCATTTCCCGAATACGCTGCGCTAATCCTTCATCGTAGGCCAAAAATTATCCTTTCGTGTATTGTTTTTGGATTCATTTACCAGGGAGCGGGCTGCCTTGTTCCCATGCCCGGGCCAAGCAAAACACTGTTGACAAACATACGCGCCGTTCCATAAAAATAGGAGCGGAAATTGGGTTCCCCGGCGAAGAGGATAATTTGCCCTTTTCCCGATGCCTCACGTGTTGCATAGGCTGTATTCTGCCAGCGTTCACGTGCTTCCGGCCACAACAAGCCGGACAATCGCAGCTCTTTGGCGCTCGCAAGACGCGCTGCGGTCTGTACAGGTGATTTACTCATGAAGGCATCATCGCTGTAAATGATGGCGGGGACCTGTTTACCCAGACCAAAATTTAGCCAGTGCTCTTCATCCAGCAAAACATTCAAAATGGCACCTCGCGGCATGAACAGCCGTTGCCGCGCGTCTATTTCTTTCAAAGCAGCCATATCTTGTTTTTCAGCTTTGGTTTTGCCGGGATCGAAACCCGGAATGGATTTGCCAGCCCAGACTGCAAGGCTATCGAGTTGGATTTTATTACGGTAGCGTTCCTGTTGCAGGGCTTTCTCATAATCCGGTAATTCTTTCAAAATTTGGCGACGTAATTTCACTGCGCTTAATCCTGTGGTCGTATCAGCCAAAGTGACGGCACTGTTACCAATTGCGACCAGTGTGCCGCCTTCCTGCACCCACGTTTTGACGGCTTGCTGCATTTTTTTATCAAAAATTTTCGCAAATGAACGGGCTGATGATGGGAGTACCAATACGTTGTATGGCCTTAAATCGAAACGGGAAAAATTGTTGGAATTTAGGAGAGAAACAGAAATTCCAAGCTCATAATCGAGAAGAAAACGCAATGTACCAACGTTATAACTGCTTACATCGGGGCCGGCAAGCATGGCAATTCGCGGTTTATGTAATAACTTAAACTGTCCACCGCCGAGATCGGGCTTTTCTTCACTCAGTGCAGTGTTCACACCATAAATTGTAACTCCGGCTTTATCGGCGCACCTCTGCACATCCGTGCTTTTCATTGCCGGATTTTCTTCCCGAATAAGCAGTAAAGTGCCGCGATCATACATTCTTCCTTCGATTTTAAACGGTTTGGTCGCACTGCGGACTCGCCAGTCATTATTGAAAAAATGCAATAACGCATCGACGGCATTGTCATCAAAATACGGCAGAAGATACCCAAAACCAGCGTCCGGTTTAACTAGCATACCGGGTGTTTTTACGATACTGTCAACCTTTGCCATTTTTACTGAAGGTGTATTCTGCACTGCGTATACAGCAACATCGTAGGCCAACGGCATCGACCAGGCGCTAACCTCGTACATTTCGGTCCCACGCCCTTTTTCCAGCGATTCACGTTCTTTACGCAAAACTTCTGTTGACATGCGTGGATCGAGTTCCAGAATGGCATTGATAACCGGACGCAAAGGTTGATTCACCGGAATGATATATGTCCCTTTTGCAAATGATTTCCTGGATGTTGAGAATGCAGTAAATGATTTGATACCATTCAATGAAAAGGAATCATTCGCTCTGAAAACTTCAATTTTCTGCAGCAGCAATTTTTCCACAAGCCGTTCGACGCGAGTTGGATTTTGGGGAGATGAAAGGATGTATGCGCTGACACCATCCTTGTTTTTCGCATCTACACCTTTCTTTCGTAAATTGTAAAAATCCTGCAGCAGTGCCTGCCGGTTGTTGGCAGCGGTCGTTAAGTTAGCCAGCGAGCTGGTAAACTGGTGATTTACAGCATCCTCAAAGGTTGAAAGATAGCCTGATGTTTGTTTAACAGCCGAACCATCCGTAGATGCCTGTTCGTACAAAATTCCAACAGCACCACGCAGTGCCGGATAGGAACTGCCATAGCCCGGGTACCAATCCTCATACCATTCGCCTGTGTAGTAGCGCCAGCCATGTTTATCAAATGCTGCAGCCTGGTCTTTCGCAAACACCTTCCACCACTGCTGGATTTTCAAATCCATATGATGATTGATTGGCTCGCGCGGTGGATTAAAGAGAAATGTGCTGTTCGATCCCATTTCGTGCGCATCTGCCACTAGTTGGGGATTCCAGTCGACAACGAGTTGCATGCGTGAGCGGCTTTCCGGTTGTGAGAGAATAAACCAGTCGCGATTCAAGTCGAAAAAATAGTGGTTTGTCCGACCCCATGGCCAGACACCGGTGTGCTGCAAACTCTGTCTGTCGTGACTGGCAATTCGACCGCCCCATTGCTGCATCTGTGCCAGGTAGCGCTCGCGGCCATCGGGATTTTCCATCGGATAAATGCCTATGACGAGTTCATTGCGCAGCTTTCTAGTTTGATCATCAGTACCGGCTGCCAGTCTGTATGCCACGGCAAGTGCGGCATCGGTGCCGGATAGTTCGTCACCATGAATGCTGTAGAACATCCATGCAACGGCCGGTGTTTTTTTAACGATTTTTTCAGCTTGTGCCGTATTGGTTTTCCTGGGATCACCCAAACGGGATAAATCCCGTTTTACATCATCCAGGCGGTCCATATTTTCTTGTGAACTGATTAGCAGGAAATGAAGTTTACGCCCTTCGTGGGTTTTGCCGTTGGATGCCATATGAACAAGTGGCGATTTTTCCGACAATACCTTGAGATAGCCAATGGCTTCATGAAAACGTGTCGGCCGGCTACCCAGTTCAAATCCAAGGATTTGTTTAGGCGTCGGCACTGATTCATCATACTGCGAACTAAAATAAAATGGATTCTGAAATGCGGAAAGTTGCAGGAAAAACGGGAGAGTAAAAAACACGGCCAGTATATGTCCAGCTTTCTGCCGATATTGAACTGATTTGGATGAAAACACCTTCTCCTCCCTTGCAATGAACGTTGGTTTTAATCCTGAAATTGCCCTGTGTATGGACATTAATCCATGTAGTGGTTGGATTTAAACATTAAAAATAGGACAGTAAACCATTGCAAGCAAGGAGAATTAACGCAGGCTTTCCTCAAGCGCTGTT
>QQUM01000360.1 GCA_008501545.1 Calditrichota bacterium | reverse complement strand
AGGTGTGCCGGATTAAAGGGCTTTCCGGCTGCGAGATCATCGATTGCATGCCGGTACGCCCGAGAAATCAGCGCGGCATAATAGACCGATTTTGAACGCCCTTCCACTTTAAAACTGACGATGCCGGCATCACGCAATTCCTGCAAGTATTCGATGGCGCACAGATCGCGTGCATTCATCAAATAGGTGCCGTTTTCATCCTCGTCGATTTGCATGAATTCGCCCGGCCGTTCACTTTCTTCCAGATAATAATCCCCTTGCAACGGATAATATGGATCGCCGTGTTGGGTTGATTCCGGCTCGTACATAGGTAGTTTTTTTTGCAATTCGGCCGGCTGCACTTCATCTTTTTTGTACATTTTGTATTGCCAGCGGCAGGAATTGGAACACGTGCCTTGATTGGGATCGCGATAGGACATGTAGTTCGAAATCAGGCAGCGACCGGAATAAGCAATGCAGATCGATCCATGAACAAATGCTTCCAGTTCCAAATCCGGACAATGTTCTTTGATCTTTATCATTTCTTTATTGAAAGCTCACGCGAGAGAATAATCCGCTTGATGCCGTTTTTCTCCCAGAATTTGGCCGTGGCATAGTTCACTGTATTCGCCTGTACAGACAGGTGGATTTCCTGTTCCGGATGCTGTTCGCGCATGTGCATGATCATGCCGGGATCGGACATTATCCATGCGTCGGGCTGGCAATTTTGCAGGAATTCATCCACATAGTTCTCGAACGGCTGCACTTTGTGGTTGTGCGGCAAGATGTTGGCTGTCACGTAGACTTTTTTCCCACGTTGGTGGGCGTATTCGATTGCCTCAAATACCTGCTCTTTTTTTTTGAACCCGTTTTCACGAGCCCGTAACGAATAACGGGGTATCCCAAGATAAACGGCATCCGCGCCGAATGCGAAGGCATACTGCATTTTTTCAAAATCCCCGGCGGGGAGTAATAATTCCAATGACGACATGCGTGCTCCTGTTTTATTCAATGAAACTTCTCGATATTCCTGAATCGAAGTGTTGTATTATTCAATTTTTAATTTCTATCATTTTACTTTCGGAACCGCTAATTTATCTTAAAATTTTTGTTAATGAAAGCTATTTTTCCGAAAATAAGTTCAATTTGTTTAATGGAATTATTTGATGAACAAAAAAGATTTTTTGAATTTCCTGCGTTTCGCTAAATTAATAACTTTTTTCACAATATTTTCTATATTGCACAATGCGTTAGGTTTAACTTTGCGAGGTTCAATAGGTCGTGTCAAAAATAATATAAAAAAATGAAACTTAGCTTGGTACGACGCACTTCTTTCCGTTAGGCCTGCAAATCCCTGATGATGCTTGGAGGTTCCTCTGTGAAGTGCGTCGCACCTTGGGAATGAGGAGAGTTTATGACACTACAACCAGGTCCGGATGGTAAAAAACGGTGCTTTGGCAATAAACCGGGGCAGCAACTTTATGCAGATTACCATGATTTTGAGTGGGGACAACCGCAGCATGATGACCGCGTTCTGTTTGAATTTTTGATTCTTGAAGGGGCACAGGCCGGCTTGAACTGGGAGACGATTTTACGCAAAAGGGAGGGGTACCGTAAGGCGTTTCACAATTTTGATCCCGCGAAGGTGGCTGAAATGAAGGATGATGAACTTGAGAATTTGCGCCAAAATCCAGCCATCATTCGCAACAGGTTAAAGATCAATTCAGCCCGCAGCAATGCACGTGTTTTCATCAAAATCCAAAAAGAATTCGGCAGCTTCGCTAGTTATCTCTGGCGATTCGTCGATGGACAAGTGATAAATAATCAGTGGCAAAGTCTCACAGATGTACCCGTAACAACACCGGAAAGCGATGCTCTGGCCAAAGATCTGAAAAAACGCGGTATGAGTTTCGTCGGTTCCACCATCATGTACGCCTACATGCAAGCCGTTGGGCTGGTCAATGATCATGTGGCCGATTGCTGGTGCTCAACGAAAGGATAAAAGGAATTCTCGTAATTCTTCCTGTTTGTCGGTGTTGATCAAATCTACGCCTGCCCGCCTGAGTTCAGTCCAGATCGCAATTTGACTCTCGGATTCTAACACGTCGGTGCCCCAGAAGCGAACCATCCTTCCTGCTGCATGCGCCTTTTCGATAATTTCGTTTAATTTTTCTTTTTCCGCGACGGGCATGGTTCCCTCACCACGCCATGTAAAATGGCTGATCCATCGATCACTGATCAATTGTATGCGGTCTGCCGGAATCGTGCTGTCTAAGTCTGCAAACCGTCCATCGTAGGCAGCAATTCGAAAAAAAGTAGTTTCCAGGATTCCTTGTGAGCGATTGCCGGAAATAATGGCTCGAAAAGATCCAAAGATCGTTGAATCTTCTTCAATCCGGTAAAACAGGTCCTGGTATTTTTTCAAAACGGATTGCAGTTGCAAAAATGTCGAATCCGCACCGGTTTTTATATCGATGAGCAGGATTACCGGGCGTTTGTTTTTATAAATTGGCCCACGGTAATTTCCAAGTACGTCGATGATAGGTTGCAGATACATCGACTGCAGCGTTTTGGTCGTGTCGACATCAATACTGTCGTGGGCAACACAGAGTCGGCCTGCACGAAGGTGGACGTCAACTTCGATGCTCATGAAACCGTTTTCAAGAGCACCCCAAAGCGGTTTCTTCTGAACGTAGTCATTGTGGGCGTGTGCATTAACCGGTGTGATATGTGCGAATGGTGAAGATGATTTTGATGGATTGCAGGAGATTAAAAGGAGCGTGCAGATGAACAGCAATTTGAAAGTCTTATGCATCGCAGGGCTTTCCTGTTAATTTTACTTCATTAACGTGTTGTGCAAAAATAAATCTGATCCCGGAAATCTGGACTTATCGGATTCACGCTCAAACTCTATTGCTTCATTTGATTTTACACAACAGATTTTATTGATGGTTTTCTTTGTGGCATTCAAACACCACGATGCATGAAATACGTAAATTTTTACACCTATACAATAGTGACGTCAGCTTCACCTGATGAGTGGGCCTGTGGTTCTGCAATTTCTTGCATGTTTGATGCATACGATGAGACTTCTGCAGGCATGCCATCCGCTTCCAGAAATTTAAATTGTTGAATATTCTGTTGGAGACTCTGCAGCAGTGTTTTCAATTGCTCCTGTGACTGACTCATACTCCCCGACAGGCTTGTGTTCCCTTCGCTGATTTGATTCATTTGCTCAATGTTTCTGCTGATTTCCATACTCGTCGAGGACTGTTCTTCGCTTGCTGTAGCAACCTGTGTAATAATTTCGATAAGCTCGTTCGAGTTTGAAATGATTGATTCCAGAGATGCACCGGCTTCGTCAGCGAGCTTTTTGCCTTGGTCAACTTCCCGTGTTACTTCGTCCATCGAAGAAACAGCGGCATTGCTGCCCGATTGAATTTCCTTGATCATGGTACTGATTTCTTTCGTGGCGCTCGTCGTTTCCTCCGCCAGTTTTCGGACTTCATCGGCCACGACAGCAAAGCCTCGCCCTTGTTCACCTGCCCGGGCGGCCTCAATGGCGGCGTTCAGTGCCAGCAGGTTTGTCTGATCCGCAATACCATGAATCACCTGAATGATGTTGCCGATTTCATTGCTGCTCTTGCCGAGCAATTTGATGTTATCCGACGATTTCTCAACAACATCAGATATTTTGATCATGCCGTTGATCGTCGTATTGATAATCTCACCGCCGGCTTCTGCATCTTTACCGGATTTTTGCGTTGTCGAAACGGCTTCTGAAGCATGCTGTGCATTGGACGAGATGGTTTGGGTCATTTCCTCCATCGCGCTGGCCACTTCGATCGATTGTAACTTTTGCTCATGAGCGCCGCTGGCTATCTGCTCAATCAGTGAGGAAAGTTCATTACCAAAAGCAAAGATGCTTTTTACAGCTGAGGATACACCTTGGATCATCGCCTGAATATTGAGAACAGCCCTGTTGAATCCTTGATAAAGTTTACCGATTGCATCCTCGTTGTGGTTTTCCATTTGTACGGTTAGATCGCCGTCGGCAAATTGTTCCATTTTCACCAGAATATCATCAACACTTTTTTCCAGATATTCTTTTTGTTCCTGCGCTTCCATAACGGCGAGTTGCACTTCTTCGGCCTTTTTTTCCACCTTTTCCCGTTCTTCCTGAAGTGCTTTTTTATTTTTATTGAGATTGAGAACCATTTTGTTGAAAGCCTTACCGAGAAGACCCATCTCATCATTGCTTTTGATCTCGATATGAAGATCCGTTTCTCCTTTGGCAACTTTTCTGGCCCCATCTGTCAGGCTATGGAGTGGTTTTAAAATGAGGAATGTGATTATTCCGTAAAGCGCCCCTGAAATTATCAGCACGACTAAAATGGCAAAATAGAATTTGTTCATGGAACTGGCTTCGATATGCGCTGCGACGGCTTTCTGGGTAACGGTGACGCTGGCTGCTCCTAGGATGTCACCGACTTGTGCATCGTGGCAATCAGTGCACGTTTCATTCACAATAAAAGGGACAATCTTCCGGTAGGTTTTTTCTTTTTCATCGAAAATTTCCTGCGATTCTCCGGAATGGAGCGTTTCCTTGTCAAGTTCGTCTTTCACTGCATAATCGCCAACATCTTCAAAAAAATCACTGCGGATAACACGAACTTCCTCGATATCTTCAATGTTGTTCATGCGTATCAGGAGCTCTGGCAATTCATCGTTGCTGCCTGTAGCCATAATTTGATTGAGGTCTTCCATAACCAGCTCACTTGCAACGATGCCGGCCGTTTGCGCACTCTTTTTGTGCAATTCATCCTGTTCGTAATTTATCCAGAGAATTTCACCTGTCAAAATAAGGAGGAGTGTCAATCCTATACTGAGTACGAATTTCATACTTAAGTTCATGTTTGTCATTTTGCTTCCCTTTTTAAAAATGCACCGGTGTGAACATAATTTCTAATGGTTAACTGAGTGTGCTGGTGAGTTAACACAAAAAATATCGGTGCACACCGGAAATTTTAAATTTTGTGGCAATTATTTTATTCTAATTTTTAAAACAAGCCGGCTATGGTTTTCATTATTTATCCACTAATTAACAAATTCATTTTTTAAATAATTGTTTTGTATTCAGCATACGCAGTTCACGGCTGTGACATTTATGTATTTAGTATATTATACCAAGTGCCGAAGTACCTGGACTCACTTTACCCACCGGAAATGGATTTCCACTTAAAATTGTATTTCAGGTCTGAACAGCAGATGCACTGGTCAAATGCCGGTTTGTTATCTTATGGACCCATTTTTTGGAAAGAAAGTATGATTTCCTTGAGAATTAAAAAAATGTTACCAACCGGCGTCATCGTACGGATGATTATTACAGCGATGCTTATCCTGACAAGCGCACTGCCCCTGGCGGCAGCGGATAACGTTCCTGCATTTCAACTTGGCAATGTAACCGATTTTCCGGCATCTAATAGCCATGGCGTTAGCATCCCCCCAAATTATATCTTTGATGTGACGTTTGGGTGGTCATTTACAGTTGGCGCTGCAGAAATTACTGTGTCCGCGCTTGGGATTTACGATTCAGGAGAAGATGGATTATTTACAGCGCATGAAGTAGGCATCTGGACCAGCGCTGGTGTTCTGGTCGCTTCAGCCCCAATACCGAGTGGCACCAGCGCCACGCTCATTTCTGGCTGTCGTTATGTTGACATCACACCCGTGATACTCCAGGCTGGCCAAACCTATGTAATAGGAGCATATTATCCTCCCGTGTATCAAACAGATCCGCATGAAGGAGATCAAATTATTGCATCTCAAACCTTTGCCAATGAAATCTTTTTTTCCGCGCCGATTACATGGGGTGATGCTCGACAATCAGATCTTTTTGATTACGGCGTGTCCCCTCTTACTTTTCCTAATTTAGTAAATGAAACTGACGGACGTATCGGCCCCAATTTTCTATGCGACTATGTGGAGCTGAGCATCAACGGCCTCACCCAGAGTGAAGGCAATTCAAGCACAACAGCTTTTGATTTTACAGTAAGTCTGACCAATCCAGCTCCATCTGGTGGTGTATCTTTCGATATTGCAACTGCTGATGGAGTTGACAGTCCAGCTACAGCTCCTTCTGATTACATAGCAAAATCGCTCACAGGTGTAAGTGTTTCCGCGGGGCAATCTTCCTACACATTTTCTGTTTTGGTCAATGGCGATACCGATCCTGAAGCGGATGAGACTTTTCTGGTGAATGTGACGAATGTCAGCGGTGCTTACCTTGCTGATGGTCAGGCTATTGGTCGGATTATCAACGATGATGTTGCCACACCAGCACTTTCCGGAACACTATCCGATGAACTGCTCATTGACAACAACAACGATGGTCAGGCCAATCCCGGCGACCGGATTCAATACACTGCAGTCATCACCAACACGGGTACAGCGGCTGCCAATACAGTTACCTATTCTGATACCCTTGATTCTAACGTGACACCGGTTATTGGCAGTGGAACAACGACGCAAGGGACAATCAATGATAACTATCCTGGGCCGGCCGTTTATGCCACTATTGGAACAATGGCGCCAGCTAGCGAAGTGACCATAACCTTTGCCGTAGATATAAAATCACCACTATCGAATGACACAGCCACTGAAATATGCCAAAAGGGCGCTATCGTCGGCAGCAATTTTGATCCAAAAGGGACAGACGATCCGGATGTTGGTGGCGCCTCTGATCAAACGTGCACGCCTATCGTGCAATTAGATATTATTTATGTTAGTTCCGCCTTCAGCGGCATCGCCGGTGGGGTGAGCTTCACCGAAGCAGATATCCTGTCGTTTGATCCCAATAATGAAACCTGGTCTATGCACTTTGATGCTTCAGCATCCGGGATCACCAATCCAGCAGGCGTGTCATTAAACGCGCTTTTAGTTCAAGATGACGGTAGTTTCCTCATGTCATTCAATCAAGGTACTTTAATCCCGGGCGTTGGTACAGTCTCTGATGAAGATATCGTTCAATTCACGCCAAACACCGGTGTATTTGACTTACGCTTTGACGGCTCTGATTTAGGTTTGTCCGGTACAAGTCTTGATGCAATTGACAGGTTGCCAAATGGGAATTTGATAATAAGTACCACCAGCGCTTTTTCTGCTTCGGGTGTTTCTGGAAATGCTGAGGATTTGATAGAGTTTACATCTACCAGCCTGGGACCCAATACCAGCGGAACATTCAGCCTCTATTTTGATGGCTCCGATGTGGGATTATCGGGTGAGAATATCGATGGTATCTGGATTGAATCGGGAAGTGGCAATATCTATTTATCGCCAAGTGATGTTTTTGTTGCTGGAAGCACGTGTGGAAATGAAGCAGATATTTTTTCCTTCACACCAACATCGCTCGGCGTGAATACAGCAGGCACATTCAGTCTTTTTTGGGACGGTTCCGAAAATGATTTTGCAGGACAAAATGTGAATGGCCTCAGCTTGAGTGGCGCTAATATTGGTGCGGCTCCTTTTCAGGTACCTTGTTTACCCAATCTCATAATTACCCAAACCGACGCGCTGCTCATCGACAACAACAACGACGGTCAGGCCAACCCGGGTGATCGAATTCAGTATACGGTCATCATCAACAACACAGGCACAGTCGATGCGACAGGCGTTGTTTATAGCGATAGTTTAGACAATAACACGCTGGCTGTCATTGGCAGCGGTACAACCACACAAGGCACCATAACTGAAAACAATTCCGGCGTGCCGAGTATTTTCGCCACCATTGGATCAATGGCGCCAGGTTCTGCAGATACACTTACATTTGCAGTTGATATTAAATCACCACTGGCAAATGCTGCTGCCATTGATATTTGCAATCAGGGCACAGTTTGGGCCGGCAATTTCAGCCCCATTGCTAGCGACGATCCTGACGTTGGCGGCGCATCCGATCCGACCTGTACGCCGCTTTCACTTTGTGGTACACCAACGCTCACATCCGAAACAGCGGATTATAATGTGTCGACAGTAACACTCGTCATCGATGCCAACGATCCAGGCGGAATTGACAGTCTGAATTTTAGCCTGTTGAATAACTTGACTGTTCTCGATGCCGACGATTTTACTTCCGGCAATGGTACCCACTGGACAGCGCCTTTGCCAAATCCCGCACAAGCTACATTTGTTTTACAGCGTGTGGATGCCGGACTCGCCGATGCGAGTTACGACGCCACGATAAGCCTTGCTTGCGGTGGCTCTGCTGATATTGGTAACAGCTTTCAATTTACGGTTGGCTGTGAACCGCTGGCATCCATTCTCGATCTGGCGATCACTGAAATCAACGATGCGCTTCTGGCTGGCGGACTGCCTTACTTTGCCCAATTGGAACTCAACGCAGCCATCGCGGATATTCAGCAGGCGCAGGCATTGCTCAATAGCAATCAAACGATGAATTCCATCACCGCGCTGGAAAGCGCCTGGCAACATGCCATCAATGCGGTGCATTTCGGTGCCGACCTGACAGACCTGCTCAATGCGCTCATCGATCCGACCCATGATCTGGCAGTGTGCAAACTGGCAGAAGCACAGGAATTTGCCGGTACTTATGAAATCGATCAGGCCCTTGCTTACAGCCAGAGCCACCTCAGCGCCGGCGATGTGGACCGGAACAATGACTATCTCGATGAAGCGATTAAACAGTATCTCATCAGCTACTATGCTTCTGAATATGCTATCGGGTTGGCCAATGGTGGCAATGTGGCGATTGCGAATAATTCTGCTTTAGCCAAAACCAACAGCACGACAGCAACTGCACAAATCAGCGAACTGCAGGTTATTCCGGCAGAAAACGGTGCGGAGCTGAGTTGGGTGACGGGACTGGAAGTTGACGTGAAAGGTTTTCTCATTTTCCGTACGGAACGGTCTTTTGCTGATGTTTTTGCCAATGCCGAAGCGTATCCTGCACCGGAAGAATTCAAACAACTCGGTGAGATGATCGCTGGCAGCGGTACCAGCCAGCATTTGAATGAGTACAGTTTCACCGATACCCGGCTTTCGAAGAACACGTTCTACTACTACATGATTCTCGAAGTCTTCACCGACGGCAGCACCGGCAATCCGGGTGCTTACAACAACGGTCCAGTTTCCGTGTCCATGCCCGCCGAATCCGGCCGTCGTGTTCATGTTTTCAATATCACTGCCACCAGTATTGCGTCTGGTGTCGAAGTGAACTGGGAAGTGGACAATGCGGAGAAAACTGGTGGATACCATGTTTACCGTGCCGAGCACATCGACGGTCAGTATGTGCGCTTGAACAACGATTTGCTGACAGGCTTGTCCTTTATCGATGCGATAGTGGCCGTGGGGCAGACCTACTACTACAAAGTGGCGGATGTGAATGAATTTGGTTTGCAGACCTGGCACAATGCCGTTTCGGTTGAAGTGAATGCTGTGACAGCGGTTGAAGAAGAAGCACCTTTACCGACAGCATTTTCTCTTGAACAGAACTACCCGAATCCGTTCAACCCGCGCGCAAACATAACGTTCACCTTGCCGCAGTCCAGCGATGTGACTTTAAGCATTTACAACCCGGCCGGTCAGTTGGTGCGTACGTTGACCAGCGGGCAG
>QQUM01000574.1 GCA_008501545.1 Calditrichota bacterium | reverse complement strand
TGAGAAAGAGAAGGTGGGCTCATGATGCGTTTGGCTTATCCATTCTTTCTTGCTTTGCTCGTTATTCTGCCAATTTTAGTATTTTGGTATTTTCGCCGCCAGCGTCGAAAAGCAACCATCCGGTTCTCAAATATCGATTTACTGAAAAAGATAAAGCCGGGAATCAGTCACCAGTTGCGTCATGGATTGTTTTTGTTGCGACTGGTTGCTGTGGCATTGATTATCGTGGCGCTGGCGCGACCGCAAAGTGGCCGCACTGAAGAAGAAATTACAACCGAAGGTATCGATATCGTGCTGATTCTTGATACCTCAAGCAGTATGCTTGCTGAAGATTTCCGGCCGAAAAACCGGATTCAGGCGGCGAAGGATGTGGCGACTGATTTCATTAAAGGCCGGCGTAATGACCGAATCGGTATGGTGGTCTTTTCTGCAAAGAGTTACACGCAATGCCCACTGACATTGGACTATGGTATACTTATCAATTTCATGAAAGATATTGATGTGGGTATCATTGAAGACGGGACAGCGATCGGGCTTGCCATTGCAAATGGCGTGAACCGGTTGAAAGACAGCGAAGCAAAAAGCAAAGTCGCCATATTGCTCACAGATGGCCGCAACAATGCCGGTGAGATCGATCCCATCACTGCGGCGAAAGTTGCTGAAGCTTATAAAATAAAATTTTACACTGTCGGCGTTGGCACACAGGGCGAAGCACTCTATCCTGTTGATGATCCATTCCTTGGTAAACGTTATGTCCGTATGCCAGTCGATATTGACGAGGATATGTTGCGGCAAGTAGCAGATATCACCCACGGTAAATATTTTCGTGCAACGGACAACGAAAGCCTGGAAAATATATTTCAAGAAATCGATTCGCTCGAAAAAACAAAAATTGAAGTAAAGCAATACACGCGATATGCAGAGCTTTTTACCTATTGGTTGTGGGCAGCACTCGCTGTCATTTTGTTTGAACTGATATTAGCGAATACAAAATTTCGCAAAATTCCGTAATGCTTTGGGATAAAAGCAGTTCATATCCACCCATTGCGAAAATCTGATACATACGTGTCATCCCGTCAAGCTTTAAGATGGAATCCAGACATGCTTGATTTTGAATAATATGGATCCCACGAGAATAGAGTGGAATGACATTTTATCGAGATAAATTTTTACACCGTTTTCTTTTCAGGATGGCATGTATCGAAAAATGCTGTCTGGAGTTTGAATTACTCACTATTAAAAATGAAATAAAATGATTCGTTTTGCTAATCCAATTGCATTGTATTTCTTGCTTCTTATACCGGCTGGTGTGCTGTTTTATTTCCTTGTATTTAAATGGAAAACAAAATCATTACAGCGATTTGGCAATCTTGAGTTGATGAAGAAATTAACCAGCGGTGTGAGTCGCGGTAGACAAAAAATCAAAGCGTTTTTGCTTTTATTGGGCCTGTTCTTTCTGATATTGGCACTGGCCCGTCCGCAAATTGGGACCAAATTGGAAGAAGTGCAACGCGAAGGCGTTGATATTCTCGTCGCAGTTGATGTGTCTCTCTCGATGCACGCGAAAGATATTGCCCCATCGCGGCTGGAAAAAGCGAAGCATGAAGTTGGCACTTTGCTCAAGCAACTTGCAGGTGATCGTATCGGTATAATTGCATTTGCCGGAGACGCCTTTCTGCATTGCCCGTTGACACTCGATTACGGCGCTGCCAAACTTTTTCTCGATGCGCTGGAACCGGGAACGATCGCTGATCCGGGTACGGCTATTAATCGGGCAATCACAGTCGCGTTGAATTCCTTTGATCAGAAGGAAAGAAAATACAAAGTGCTGATTTTGATTACCGATGGAGAGAATCATGGCGGTGACTTGAAACCTCTTATCGAACAGGCGGAACGGGAGGGTGTTGTTATCCATACCGTCGGTATTGGGTCACCGGAAGGCGTGCCAATACCTGTGGTAAATGAACGGGGAATTCAGGTGGGATTTAAGAAGGATCGCAACGGTTCGGTTGTAACAACGAAGCTGGATGAACTGACGTTGGAAAAGGTCGCTTTGCAAACAGGTGGGAAATATTTTCGTGCCAGCGGCAGTGAAGACGAGCTCGATCAGATTTACAGCACGATCACAAGGATGGAGAAAAAAGAGCTTGGTGCAGTGAAATTTACCCAGTATGAAGATCGCTTCCAATATTTTTTAATGTTCGCTTTACTGCTTTTCGTATTGGAAGTTTTGACACCTGAACGTGTTCGTGTCAAGACTGAATGGAGAGGCCGGTTTAGGTAGGTTTTCAACCACGAATTACACTAATTTCACGAATTCAGGTCAATCATTCGTGAAATTAGTGTAATTCGTGGAAAAGGACTTTTAAGTGTAATTTTAAACAGAATTATATGATATTATGAGATTTTTTTTCATCTATTTGATTGCAGCATTTTCACTTCTTTCTGCCCAGACTCCCGGGCGAAGCAAAGTACTCGAGGGCAATAAATTGTTCTCGGAAGAAAAGTACGATGAGGCGAATAACGCCTATCGTGATGCACAGTTGGACAATCCGACATCTCCTGTTATCGAATATAATATTGCCAATACGCTGTACGAGAAAAAAAAGTATGAAGAGGCAATAAAGCTCTTTGATAAAGTAACAAAAAACTCGGATGACCCGCTTTTTCAGGCTCAGGCCTACTACAATCTCGGTAATACATTATTCCGCATAAATAAATGGCAGGAATCAATACTGGCATACACCGAAGCATTAAAATTAAATCCTGACGACCAGGACGCAAAATACAACCTGGAATTTGTGCGTACCAAACTAAAACAAAATGCCGAGCAACAAAATCAGGATCAACAGCAGCAGAAGGAACAACCAAAGCCATCAGATTATGCGAAGAAACTCAAAGAGCGTGCAGAAAAAATGGTCGCTGCTTTTCAGTACAAGGCAGCACATGATTTGATGACGCAAGGCATGAAAGTTGATAAAACTGTTGCCGCATATCAACAATTTATCGATCGCATCGGGTCGGTAGCAGAGATAGCTGGACAGGAATAAAATGATGAAATGGATTTATGGCTCGATAGCATCTTTCTTACTGGCATCCGTCGCTTTTTCTCAGTCAGCGGATGATTATTTTCATAATTCAGCAAATCAGTACATTGCCGGAGACCTGGCGGAAGCCTTACGGGTAGGTGTGCTGGGGTTGCAGCAATATTCAACGGATCCGAAGTTGAATTCCCTTGTTGAAAAAATAAAAGAAGAGCTGGAAAAACAGCAAAATCAACAACAGCAACAACAGCAGCAGCAACAAGAGGGTGAACAGCAGCAGGATCAAAAAGATCAACAGCAGCAGGATCAGGAGCAGGGAAGCCAGGAACAGGACCAACAACAGCAGCAAGAGCAAGAACAACAAGAACAACAAAGTGAGGAACAGCAGCAGAATCAACAAGCACAGGACGAAGAAATGCGAAAAAAAGAGCTGCCAAAGCCGGATGAAATGTCCAGGGAAGAAGCAGAACGAATTTTAAATGCGTTACAAAAAGATGAACAGGACTTGCAAAAAGCGCGTAAGAAGAAAGGCAAAGGCAGAAAGCGGATTGACAAAGACTGGTAGCGTGTGTTCGTTGACTGCCTGAAGCTGCGCACTGCTAGAATGCTACAGGATTTATCCTAATAATTATATTATGAATTTTAAGAAGACAACAAAATTATTACTTGCCGCCCTCGTTTCACTGACAGCGAACAATTATACGCTCAGGGCGGGCGACCTAAATGTGACGGCTACCGTCAATTCGAATCAGATTGCAATCGACGAGCAGTTTACGGTGACTTTGACTGTCGAAGGAAGTGGCAATCTCAACTCGATCGAACCGGAATTGCCAAATCTTGATGAATTTGCTGCATACACAGGCAGTAACCAAAGCTCCAATTTTCAGTTCATCAATGGCAAGATGAGCGCTTCCAAAACGATCACATATTATTATATCGCCCGTAAGATCGGCTCGCATACAATCCCGGCAATTGTGGTCAAACACAAGCGCGATACTTACAAGACTCAGCCGATCACAGTACAAATTATAAAAGCCGCCTCCGGAACGCCAAGCCAACAACAGGGAAACGCAGGTGAACGGCAGGGGCAGGCAACGTCTTCAACGGCAATCGAAGACAATATGTATCTGAAGGCCGAAGTGGATAAAAAACAGGCTTATGTCGGTGAACCGGTCACAATTTCCTATGTGATTTACACCGCGCTTCAAGTGACAAACTACAGCTTGCAAAACAAACCGAACTATGGCGATTTTTGGAGCGAGGAAATTCCCATCAAAGGATCTCCCGCAACCACAGAACGTGTCATCAATGGGCGCCGGTTTCTTATTGCCACGTTGAAAAAAGTCGTGCTTTACCCGACGAGTATCGGGATGAAAACGGTGCCGCCGCAGGAGGTTGAAGTTGCTGTTCGTATGCGCGAAAGACGTGCCCGGCGCGATTTTTTTAATTCATTTTTTGATGATCCGTTTTTTGGCCGCACAGTGAACCATGTTTTGAAAAGTAATGCTCTGGAATTGGAAATCAAACCTTTGCCAGCGGCAAATAAGCCACGCGATTTTTCAGGTTCAGTCGGCCGGTTTTCAATGACGACCTCTGTGGACAAGCGCCGGGTGAAGACGAACGAGGCCATTACTTTAAAAACGATTATTTCCGGTGAAGGAAACATACGCACACTTTCTCTGCCACAACCCAAATTCCCCGAAAGTTTCGAAGTCTACGACCCTAAAGTCAGTGAGAAAATCGAGCGCGCT
Organism: Calditrichota bacterium; assembly: GCA_008501545.1. Taxonomy (GTDB): domain Bacteria; phylum Zhuqueibacterota; class Zhuqueibacteria; order Zhuqueibacterales; family Geothermadaptataceae; genus Bioreactorimicrobium. Next base: position 4,817 of record QQUM01000574.1, on the reverse strand, counting down.
GGTGGCAAGATAAAAGGAAGTAAAATTTTCGAGTATGTGATCATCCCGCGGGATGAAGGAACCTTCCGCATCGATCCGATCGCATTTTCTTATTTTGATTTGACAACAAACCGGTATAAAACACTCTCGAGAGGTGCCATCGATGTCGAGGTGTTAAAAAATGATAAACAGGTTTCCGCTACGCCGCGAGGTTTATCGAAATCCGAAGTGAAACTCCTGGGGAAAGATATTCGCTACATTAGCTTGACGCATCGTGAGTTTAGGCCCATCGACGAGAAATTTTATTCAACTCCACAGTTCTGGGTGCTTTTCTTTGGACCGGTTGTCGTACTTTTTGCTGGCATTGCATACAGACAACACCAGGAAAAACTGGGAACGAATATCGCATATGCACGAAGTCGTAAAGCACAGAAAGTGGCCAGCAAGCAATTAAAAACAGCCCACGCTGCAATGAAAAACAATGATGTTGGTGGATTTTATGCTGAGCTTGCACGGGCATTAACTGCATTTGTTGGGAACAAGTTAAATGTTCAGGAATCTGCCCTGATGCGCGATGAATTAATTAAATCTCTACTCAGCAGGGGAATCGAAAGTGAAATCGTCGAGTCCTTTGATGCCATGCTGCAGGAATGTGATTTTCACCGTTTTGCCAAACCCGATGCTCCGGAAGCCGCTATGGAAAAAGCGTACCAGCAGGTAAATGAATTGATCGTTGCTCTGGAGAAGAAATTATGAAAATAAAAATGTTCATTGCAGGCATCTTTTTTTCGTTCTTTCTGACAAACATTTATGCGGATGAGGCGACGACTTATTTCATTAAAGGCAATAAGGCTTACGAGTCGGGTGATTTTGAGACAGCTATTTCGAATTATGAGCATGTGCTGCAGCTCAAACAGGAAAACTGGCAACTTTATTATAATTTAGGCAATGCCTATTTTCGCAACAACAATATTGGTCGTGCGATTCTTAATTATGAACGTGCCTTGAAACTTCAGCCGGATAATGAAGATATACAATTCAATCTGGAACTGGCGCAGCTTCAGACGGGTGACAGTATTCCAAAACCACCGAAAGAAGCCTGGTTGGTCCTGCTGGAAAACTGGTTTAATAGCCCGTCATTCATGTTCTTGTTTTATACGACATTGATTTTGTATGTGCTTTTTATGCTCGGTTGGGCCTTGCGCTATTTTGTGCCAGTCGTCGTGCGATTCGCGGCGTACAGAATTTCATTCGTGTTTAGCATTGTTTTGCTCATTGCTGTGGGATCTGTTTTTTCGCTTCGTTGGTTAAACGAAAGCACGAAACATTATGGTATCATTCTCGAAGACGAGGTAAAAGTGGCCAGTGCACCGGCTGCGGATGCGATTGAAGTTTTTATATTGCACGAAGGAACCAAATTCCGAATTCAGGAGCGCTCCGCCCAATGGTGGCGTATTCGCCTGCGGGATGGAAAGTCCGGTTGGATTCAGACAGAAACAGCCGGCGAAATTTGAAAAATAAAATGAATTTATTTGATGAAGCACGTAAAAATTATCCCGAACATCTGGAACGAGCTTATATATATGCCCTTTTACTCGTCATCGTGCTTATTCAGATTTCCTCGCGTGTCGGTATCACTCCCGGCAGCCATGAACCACCACAGATTGCAATGACTGTCGAGAACATTCCACAAACTCGACAAGGAAGAAAACGCACCCCGCCTCCCCGACCTCCAATCCCAATTCCTTCCGACGACGAAGATGTCGATGATGACGAAACAATTGAACCCATCGATTTGAAATATTTTACAGACGGCACAGAAGATGGCGGTGGCGGCGATGACATGCTTGGTTTTGGTTCCGATAACGTCATTGCACCACGCCCGCTCGCATGGGTCGTCCCGGAATACCCGGATGTCGATCGCAGCAAAGGCATACGTGGCCTGGTGAAGATGAGCCTCGAGATCGATGAAAAAGGGAATGTACTTTCCGTGACAGTTCTCGACAACCAGACAGGTAGTAAAGAATGTGAGAAAGCCGCTATCAATGCCGCAAAAGCCAGCCGATTTATTCCCGCCAAACAGGATGGCAAACCTGTGAAATTCTGGTTCATCCATGAAATTTATTTTAACTTGTCGGATGACTGATCTCGATATACTTTTGCATGAACTTTTTATATACCTATTTGTTAAATAAGTTAGCAGATGTGTTAATTTACAACGCATAGCTCAATTTACATAAGCGGATTCGCTTGAAAATAAATCTCGGTTTCCAGTTAAAAAATTTTTCCTGAAACGTAAATTGAGGTTGTAACCTAGAATAAGTGCATGAGAAATTCGTTTATATTTTATATGGCATTTACTTTGCGTATCTTTTAGCAAACGAGAAACTCCGCCGCCTTTATAATTGAAAGGAGTCCTGAAATGAACAGATTACGCTATTTTTTATTTTCCATCACTTTCCTGCTTTCGTTGGGATTGACAGGATGCTATACACAGCTCGCACCACCCGTAATGCAGGATTCTCACGAAGTCTATGCGGAAGATACGGATGAAGCGCTCGAGGTCGCAGAAGAAGCGGAAGAAGTGCATCAAACGCATGTTTATGTTTATGGTGGTAGTCCGGTTTACTATGACGTCTATGATCCGTATTGGGATTCCTGGTATTGGCCATATTATAATCGCTATCGATTCACCTATGGCTACCATTATTACGATCCATTCTGGGACCCATTTGCATGGTGCTCCACACGGTATTATGATGATTGGTGGTATTCGCGTCATTATCGTCCATGGGGGTATGGCTATGTCGGTGTGAACTACTGGTATGATCCATGGAGATGGGATCCTTATTATTATGGTGGCGGATATGTCCACACGCGTTACAACAAAGCACGTGACTTCGATCGTCGTGGGCGCACAAGACGAAGTTCGCCCTATGCGGGTGGGAGCTTGTCACGCCGAGGTTCCAGTGATGTTTCGACATTGGCGAAACCAAGTCGCCGCGGCTCCTCAAGAACACGAAAAACATCAGATGGAACACTGGGCCGCGGGACAAGCAGCGGTGGTGGAACCAGTGGAACCATCACTGGGAAACGCACACGCCGGGATGGGACGAGTACAATTGATCGAAGAACAAAATCGGGTAGTTCTGACCGCACAACGGTGACACGCCGTTCGCGACGCAGCGGCGAATCGGTATCGGGGACAAAGAAATCGACACGAACATCAAAAAGCACGGTGACAAAACAGCGGACCCGGAAAAGCAGTGGAAAATCATCCGGAAGCAACGTATCGCGCCAAAGTAAAAGTTCATCGAGCTCATCCGGAACCAAAGTGAAACGTTCAAGCAGCAAAAACTCAAAATCAAAGAGTTATAACCGCTCATCTTCGAGTAAACGCTCGTCTTCAGTAAAATCCTATTCACGCAGCAGGTCATCATCCGGCAGTAGCTCCAGTAAATCGTCAGGCAGTTCACGTTCATCCAGTTCAGGTAGCTCAAAAAGATCACGTAAATAATTATTTCTGTGGAGTATAAAGATGTTGAAAATGGGATTTAGAATTATAATGCCGCTGCTCTTTTTAGTTGGCACCAGCAGTTTTGCCCAGGAAGATATTTATAGCCATGGGCTTGAAACAGGCATTGGTGCACGAGCAATCGGTATGGGGGGAGCCTACAGTGCTGTTGGTGAAGATTATTCTGCGACATTCTGGAATCCGGCTGCGCTTGCACAAATTCGTCGTTTTGAATTGACTGGCGGCCTGAGCCATTTTACTCGGAAAAACGATGCATCGTTCGGTAATGTCGCGATTCAATCAGATGAAACGTTTACAAAATTAACCGATCTGGGCATTGTCTATCCGGTGCCAACCTATCGTGGCAGCCTGGTGTTTGCATTCGGATACAATCGCGTGCGCGCCTATGATGCCAATATGGAATTCTCCTATTTTGATGCGACACCCGGTGATTCCGTCGAATACAAGTGGCGCGAACAGGATTTGGGAACGATGAATTTGTGGAACGCCTCCGCTGCCGTTGATGTTTCACCACAGTTTTCCGTCGGTTTGGGACTGAATTTCTGGTCCGGTGGCAGCGATTATTCTTTTTCAACCAGGGAAACGGATATTTATAATATCTGGTTTGAGGATGAATGGCGAAACGACCAGTCGATTAACAGTGACTTCTCCGCCTTTAACATGAACCTGGGAGCGCTTTTCCGTGTTAACAACCAACTGCGGCTTGCGGTGAATATGGTTACACCCAAAACGCTGACGGTAACAGAAGAGTGGAGCGAAAAAGAATTGACCATCGATGACGATGGTTATTCGGAGATCGGCTATAGTGACAATGGCGACTTCGAGTATAAATTGCGCACCCCCTTCTCATTCACATTGGGCGCCGCTTATAATCTTGCCGGTATGATGTTATCGGGGCAGATGGAGTTTAACGATTGGCAACAACTTCGTTTTGAATCTGAGCCGCCTATAGCGGAAACAACGCGCGAGCAAGCCAACGATTTTATCCATGAAAATTATCGCAGTACAACTCGCGTCCGGCTCGGCGCCGAGTTTACATTGCCTGGAATGGGCACACAATTGCGGGTAGGTTATTTATTGGATCCGTCGGTGTATGAAGCTGCCGAATCCGATGAAGATCGCAAAATATATAGCTTTGGCCTCGGATTCCTGCTGGATAAACAACTCAAACTGGATCTGGCCTACCAATTCGGTGAGTGGACACGCTACAGCATCGATCCTTTTGGCGCGGATGCCAATTCGCGGGTTACAAATTTACAGGAAGATATCAAGTACCGACAACTATTCGCAACGCTATCTTATC
>QQUM01000453.1 GCA_008501545.1 Calditrichota bacterium | reverse complement strand
CTGTGGAATCAGCCTGACGACATCATCAAAGCGGCGTTGGATAGCGAAATGGCGATGCTCAAAGCCATGGGCGTCAACACCATCCGCATGTACACTGGCGTGCAGCCGCGCTGGATCAAGTACATCGACGAAAACTACGGCATTCATACGATGCTTAACCACTCCTTCGGTCGCTACGGTCTGACCATCGACGGAACCTGGGTTGCCAACACGGATTACGCTGATCCCAAAACACGCGCGCTTCTGATTTCCGAAGTCAAAGCGATGGTGAACGAATTTAAAGATGTTCCCGGCGTGCTCTTGTTTTTATTAGGCAATGAAAACAACTACGGCCTGTTCTGGGGCGGCGCTGAGACGGAAGACATTCCCGAGGGCGAAACCAAAGAGTCGGTTCGCGCCCGCCACATGTACAAGCTTTTCAATGAAGCCATCGTTGAGATGAAGAAAATCGACGGAAATCATCCCCTGGCGATTTGCAACGGTGACTTGTTATTTCTCGACATCATCGCTGAAGAAGTGAGAGACATGGATATTTTGGGAACCAATATGTACCGCGGTGTTACGTTCACCGACGCTTTCGACAAAGTTAAAGAAAAACTCCCCGGCATGCCCATCCTGTTCACCGAGTTTGGCGCAGACGCTTACAATGCACTGGAATTGCGCGAAGATCAGGAATCGCAAGCCTATTACATGGTGGGTAACTGGCGGGATATTTACGAAAACACTGCTGGCAAAGGTCGCGCAGGCAACGCCATCGGCGGCTTTACTTTCCAGTTCAGCGACGGCTGGTGGAAGTACGGTCAGACCAAAAACCTGGGGATTCATGACAACACCGCTTCCTGGGCCAACGGCGGCTATCAGTCCGATTTCAAAGAGGGAACCAACAACATGAATGAAGAGTGGTTCGGCATTTGCGCCAAGGGGCCGACCAACGCTCGCGGACTTTACAAGCTATACCCTCGCGCTGCCTACTATGCTTTGCAGGAAGTGCACAATCTTAATCCTTACGCAGTGGACATGGCTGCTATCAAAAAGCATTTTGCCAATATCCAGCCCATGACCTATGCCATCGCAGCGCGCGGCGACAAAGCCTCGCTGGCGGTTGAAGCCATCAGCAAAGTGCGCATGAGCGGTATGCGTGTTGAAATGGAAACATACAACACCGGCGGTGATCTCATCACCACACCCGATGAAAAAGAGGAAGGCTCAAACGATTATCCATCCGCAACCGGTTTTGATCATTTGCAATCCTACTACGCCACCGTGCAAGCGAATCCCAGCGGCAATGTCAGCGGTAATGTAACATTGAATGTGCTCGGCCGGGTGGCGGAAAATCCAATCGATGAAATTTTTTATGAAAATCGCGGTCGTGCGAAAACATTGCAGACCGACAACGGAACCATCAAAACAAACGGTCTTGAGCGGGTTCGTGTTTACAACGCCAGTCTCACGTGGCATCATCGCTTGTTTACTTTGGATGGATTCTACCGCACCGGCCATTATCACTGGGGTTATGAAGGCGATTTCTTCGGTCTTTATCCCGAGGCCAATTACGGCCCCAACATCGATATTTACAATGGTGAAGCGCCTTTGGGCATGGAATTTACCGGCAAGAAAAAATTTGATGGTTTAAAAGTGGCATTCGGCCCTGAATTGTGGTGGGGCGCCAATCCCACGGCTTTGGTGAAATACCGCCGCTCCTTTGGTCTGTACACCGCCACGGCCATGTACCAGGAAGACTTGGACGAGCAGGCTCCAGCGTTGAGTTCTTTCGCCGTTCCACTGCCGCCAACGCGCAAAGCCACGCTGCATTTGGAAACCGCGCGCGGCCCGTTTACTTTTGAAATCGGCGGCATTTGGTCGGGAAGCAACAAAGTGGGTGATACGTTCCAAATCGTGGATGGCGAAGAAGGCGCTTACACGGTTTATCAGGATCAGATTAAAGACTCTGATGCTTTCGGCGGCAAGTTCAAAATCCAATATGCCAAAGGTCGTTTAAACTGGTACGCCCAGGGCGCATTGATGGGGCTTGTGGCCGACGGTTTCCAACGTCGCGTGCAAACATTCACTGGCTGGCATTTGAAAGACAGCGGCAGCGGCAACCAGATGAACGCGCTCACCGGTTTAGCGGTTAACCTGGGAAACTGGCAAATCGCGCCCAACTTCTTGTGGCAAAAGCCAATCGAAGACCCGATCCCCGGTGATGTCGGCGGCGCCGGACGTCCGCGCAACGTGCTTGACGATCCGTTCGCCGTGCGCGGCAACCGTGAAACTGCCGCTTATGAGTTGATGTTGACTTACGATCGCACTCCCGGAAGCTGGATGTACGAGTGGAACAGCGACGAAGCTGAAGACGCTTCCCTGGCTTTCACTCTCGGCGCCATCTATCGCCAGCAGCCAACCACGCGCGACGCTTCCATCGGCATTTTGGCTGACGGTCGCACCATTTTCGCTTTCCCCGGCGCGCCGCCCGCCCGCGATGTATGGGAATCCCATGCGCGTATCGTATCGAAAACACGCTCGAATTACGGTTTTATTGCCAATCTTTACGCAGGCGAAGGCGAACCCAATGGTGACGACGATCGCTTGATCAATCGCTACGGCGGTGATGTTCGTCTCATTAAAAATTCCATGAAACTTACGGCCATGGCCAAATTCAACGACTGGGGGCCGTACGACTACCATCGCGATTTCAATCTGACTTTCCCGATGCAGCTTATGGCTGATGTTTCCACTGCGGTGGGCAAGCAACGCTGGTTTGATTTGCCACAAACACGTTTCGGCGTGCGTTTCACGTACCGCACGCTGGACCAATATTCTCCGCGTTATTGCCCGACGAAAGTCTTGAACGATATTTACGTATGGGAATGCGATCCCGAAGCGCCCAACATGGATGACGGCAATGAGTGGGAAATTCGCACGTATTTGCACATGAATATTGGGCTGTAGTGAACGAACCAGCGTGAAGCATCCCGAGTGTCCCGCCCGTTTTTGGGCGGGATGTATTGAGGGGTGCGATCTCGGTAGATTCACGCACTCTTCGATACATCCCGCTTAAGAGCAGCGGGATTACTCAGGATGCCTGGTCCGCCGAGGATCAAACAAGATTTGCTTTAAAATATTCTGAATAGAAAAATTAAAATGATCATAAATATCCGGAGACATAACATGAACATAAAATATTTTTCAGGTCTCTTATTCGCTGGGCTGTTGATCGTGGCTTCGAGCTGCACAAGAGACGTGGATTTGCTGGAGCCTGCAGAATACCCAACTGATGCCGAGGTTTATCTCGACAGTTTCGCGGGCGGTCTGGATTATCAGGCTTTTTCCAACTCAAAATTAGATGCTATTTCCGATGACAGTGATGTCAAATACAAAGGAACCGCTTCGTTGAAAGTCACCGTGCCCAGTGAGGGCGATCTTGCGGGCTGGTATTCGGGTGGTGCGTTTATCGCTCCCGGGCCGCGTGACTTAACCGGTTACGACGCCCTGACGTTTTGGGCCAAAGCCAGCATGCCAACGCTGGTCGGTTTAGTGGGATTTGGCAACGACAATACAGGAACCTCACTATACCAGGCTTCTTTGACCGACATCGTTTTCACCACCTCATGGCAAAAATTTATCGTTCCCATACCATTGGCAAGCAAGCTGGGGCAGGAAAAAGGCATGTTTCAATTTTCCGCCGGCGCTTTGAATAAATTAGGTTATGACATCTGGTTTGATGAAGTGCAGTTCGAAAAACTGGGCACCATCGCGCAGCCACGTCCGGTTATCGCCGAGCAAGAGCTTTTCCCACAGGTTGGCGATGAAGTGAGCGCAGGCGTTTCATCGGTTATCATGAATGCGGCGGGCAAGGATCTGACCGTCAACGCCATGCCCAACTACTTCACTTTTATTTCTTCTGATGAAAGCGTCGCCAAGGTCAACGAAGGCGGCATAATCACAGCAGTGGCCGAAGGCGAAGCCACAATCACCGTAAAGCTTGGTTCGGTGGAAGCCTCCCAGCCGATCACCGTTAAAATCGGCGCAGCGCCTCCAGGCCCGGCAACGGCAGCCCCAATGCCAACTCGCGACGCAGCCAATGTGATTTCGCTCTTCAGCAACGCTTACACCAATAATCCTGTGGACACCTGGTCGGCTGACTGGGATCAGGCTGATGTGGCAGACAAGCAAATCAACGGCGACGATGTCAAAGTGTACAGTAATCTGGCATTTGCCGGCATCGATTTTTCGTCACAGCAAATTAACGCTTCATCCATGACTAATTTATACATGGATTTCTGGACGCCCGATCCCACAGCTTCTCCTGCGGCGTTTAAAATTAAACTGGTTGATTTCGGCGCAGACGGCGCTTTTGGTGGTGGCGATGACAGTGAGCATGAACTGGTGCTCACGGCATCATCCACGCCTGCAATCACTTCCAATGCCTGGGCAAGTTTGGATATCCCACTTTCAGCATTCAGCGGCCTGGCCAATCGCGGAAATCTGAGCCAGTTGATCATCGCAGGCGATCCCAATACGGTTTATCTTGATAACATCTATTTCCACAACGAAGGTGATAATGGCGGCAGCGGTGGCAACAACACCGAGCCTGCAACCGCAGCTCCAATGCCAACCGCAGACGCAGCCGATGTTGTTTCGCTTTACAGCAACGTCTACACCAACGCCACTATTGACACCTGGTCTGCAGAATGGGATCAGGCGGATGTTGAAGATGCGCAAGTTGCGGGCGACGATGTGAAGCTGTACACGAATCTGGTATTCGCTGGCGTTGAGTTTACCTCGCAGACAGTGGATGCATCTGCAATGACCCATTTCCACATGGATATCTGGACGCCGGACAATACCGATGCACCCACCACATTTAAAGTGAAGTTAGTGGATTTCGGAGCAAACGGCGTTTGGGATGGCGGCGGTGATGATGTTGAGCACGAGCTTACTTTTGACGCCAGCACAACCCCCGCTTTGGCAACCGGAAGTTGGGTGGCCATCGATGTTCCCTTATCAGATTTTACCAATCTCACAACCACAGGCCACCTGTCGCAATTGATCATTTCAGGTGAAATCAACACAGTCTACGTGGACAATATTTATTTCTACAAAGGCGACGGCAGCGGTGGTGGAAGCAACGAAACCGAACCCTCCACAGCGGCGCCAGCGCCGGGTTTTGACGCGGCCAATGTCATTTCATTGTACAGCAACGCCTACTCCAATGTCGCAATCGACACCTGGTCTGCGGAATGGGATCAGGCGGATGTGGCCGATGTGCAGGTCGCAGGTGATGACGCCAAGCTTTACACCAATCTTGTGTTCGCTGGCATCGAGTTTACATCATCCACGATTAATGCTTCAGACATGACCCATTTCTATATGAATATCTGGACCCCGGATCCGGCGGATTTACCGGCTGTTTTCAAAATCAAGTTGGTCGATTTTGGCGCCAACGGCGTTTGGGATGGCGGTGGCGATGATGTGGAGCACGAGCTGGTTTTTGATGCTTCCACCACACCCGCTTTGGAAAAAAGCAATTGGATCACCTTTGATATTCCGTTGAGCGATTTCACCAACATGACAACAAAAGAGCATCTGGCGCAATTGATTATTTCCGGTGATCCGAACACGGTTTATGTGGATAATATTTTATTGCATAAATAATAGCGGAAATGGGCTGAATCAAACATGAATCTGTATTATAAATATTCAAATTTTTGAATACAGATTCATGTTTTGACACAGCCCCCAGACCGATGTAAACGACGAAGTCGGTGAACAGCGGTCAGGGGTGGGTAGACGCGAATTACAGGCAAGAGTTTTTCTTCAGTATTCAAGCCGGTCCGCAGGCCCCCCTGATTTGAGTAAAAACGCAACGCTTTTTACTCAAATCATCCAATCCAAAAATGGGAATTAGCACATCACCACCATTTTTAAAAGAGGAAATATACGATGAACCAGGTTAGAAGCGCTTACGCTTTGACGATCATCTATGCATTACTGGCGGTCTTTTATGCCGCTGGCGCAATGTTGTTTACGTCCTGCGATAACGCCAATGCACCGGAAGATAAAAACTGGAAATTGGTCTGGGAAGATAATTTCGACGGCCCGGCGGGACAATCACCGGACGCAACAAAATGGGGCTACGATATCGGTACTGACTGGGGCAATGCTCAGCTCGAATATGATACGGACCGCCCAACCAATGTATCACTGGATGGCGAAGGCAATCTTGCCATTGTTGCTCGCAAGGAAAATTACAAGGGCAGCGCTTACACGTCGGCCCGTATCAACACACGCGGGCTTTTTGAAACCACATACGGCCGATTTGAGGTGCGCATGCAGATGCCGTGGGGACAGGGACTCTGGCCAGCTTTCTGGTTGCTCGGCGTAGACTATCAAACCGTGGGTTGGCCGCAATGTGGTGAAATCGATATCCTGGAATACCGCGGTCAGGAACCGACGCGAGTTCACGGCACGGTGCACGGTCCGGGCTATTTCGGGGGCAATGGGGTTAGCAATCACTATGATATCATCGGTGGCCGGTTTGACAATTCCTTTCATCTTTTTGCTATTGAGTGGGAAAAAGATGAAATCCGATTTTATGTTGACGACAAACCGTACCACATCATCACACCCGATGACCTGAGCGGTGAATGGGTTTTTGATCATCCTTTTTACATCATTCTGAATCTCGCAGTTGGCGGCAATTATGTGGGCTGGCCTAATGAAAACACTGTTTTTCCGCAGGCTTTGTTGGTTGATTATGTACGAGTTTATGAATGAAGCAGGTTCAATGTTATTAAATTAAGCTCCTTAACTTAAGATATTGAAATTAGGTTAGTTGGATAAACAACTAAGCAGGATAACACGCTATCCTGTCCATCCCGTTAATCCTGTCAAATCGAGGAGAATCGATGAGCGCGCATATCCACCACGAAACTGCGGCAGATGACCGCGTTTCCAACGGACAAAAATTTGCATATGGACTTGGTGCAATTGTAAATAATTTGCTAGGCGGAGCAATCGGATTTATGTCAATCGTTCTCAACGTTGGACTTGGGATCAATCCAGCGCTTGTGGGAACACTGCAAGCCATTCCACGCCTAACTGACGCCCTGACTGATCCCGTTATGGGTTATATTTCCGACCATACACGATCACGCTTTGGTAGACGACGTCCCTATATTTTTATCGGTGCAATTTTAGTCGGGCTGACTTTCGCTTTGATGTGGCAACTGCCGGAAGGTCATAGCGAAATGTTTTACTTCTGGTTCTTTCTGGCTGGATCCATTCTCTTCTATTTGTTTTACACCGTTTTCGCCACGCCCTGGGTAGCCCTTGGCTATGAAATGACGCCGGACTACCACGAACGTACCCGACTTATGGCAGTGATGAACTTCATGGGACAATTTGCCTGGATATCTCTTCCCTGGTTTTATGCATTTATGGAAAACGACCGTCTCTTCTCTGACTCTGTGGAAGGGGCACGTTTTCTCGCCATTGCAATTGGCATCTTCGTGGCTGTCGTGGGTATCATGCCTGCTCTTTTTTGTCGTGAACGCTTTGCAGCAGCGGACGATGAAGGCAGAGAAAAAGTCCCGCTTTTAGCTGGCTTAAAAAAGAATGTCCTTGAGTTTTTCAAAGGCCTCATGACCACGCTCAAACGAAAAGAGTTTCTCAAACTGTGCGCCGGAACCTTTTTTCTTTTTAACAGCATTATGTTAGTCGGCGCCTTCAGCTCTTACATTACTATATTCTATGTTTGCGGTGGAGACACCGATCTCGGTGCAAGCTATATCGGGTTATACGGTACGATCAACTCGTTTTCCACTTTAGCGGCTATCGCAGCGACAACCTGGATTTCAGCAAAAATTGGCAAACGGCGAACATTCATGCTGGCGACCTCTGTAACGATGTTTGGCAGTCTGCTGAAATGGTTCTGCTACGATCCAATTGCACAATGGAAAGTGTTAATTCCATCGCCATTTATGGCTGTCGGCATGGGAGCGTTGTTCACCCTCATGGGCTCAATGATTGCCGACGTCTGTGATCTTGATGAACTGGAAACAGGCGAACGTCGTGAAGGCATGTTCGGATCGATCTACTGGTGGATGGTTAAATTGGGCATGGCCCTGGCGTTTGCGGCTTCAGGCTATTTACTCAACGCAACAGGTTTTATTGTCGATTTGGGTGGCGCGCAGACATCAACCACCTTTTTCTGGATGCGACTTGTCGACGTCTGCATTCCCGCGGTCGCTTGCGGTATATCAATTTATGCAGTCGCCAGCTTTAAGCTCACCGAGCAACGGTCCTATGAAATACGACAGGAACTCGATCAACGTCATGCGGTTGCGGCTTAGATAGATGTTTACATACTCGTACTCCTACTCCTGCTCGTACTCGGTTTTTAAAAACCGAATACGAGGTACAAGACACGATGATGAGTACGAGAAGAAGAAAAGAGGAAAAACAAATGAACATACATAAAATACTCCAACTAATCGGACGGTTAAGCCTGCTTGTTTTCCTGGTTGGCTGCGATGATTTGGTGGAAGGCTATGTTGATCAAAAGCCCGAAAATGTCAAAACTATCACTATTACCATGGTGGCGAAAAGCTCCGCCAATCCTGTCTTTCGCAGCGCTCAAATCGGCGCCGAAGCAGCGGCTAAAGCGCTGACCGAAAAATACAGCGCTCTTGAAGTGAAAATCAATTGGCGTACCCCGGTAAAAGAAAATGCAAATTTGCAGGCTGAACGTATCCGTAATGCTGTGGAAGATGGAACCGACGCTATTCTCGTGTCCTGTTCAGATACGGATACACTGACACATGTTATTAATGATGCCGTGAATCGCGGAACACCCGTAATGACATTTGACAGCGACGCGCCGGACTCAAAACGATTTGCTTTTTATGGTGTGAACGATGTTGAGCTTGGTGAAAATTTAATGAATGAGATTGCAAAACTCATCGGTGCAAAGGGCCAAATCGCAATTCTCGGTGGCAATGCACTCGCGCCAAATTTGCAAAAACGCATTCAGGGTATAAAAAACAGAGCAGCGAATTACCCTGATATTGAAATCGTAACGATCGCTCATCATGACGAAACTGTCGAAGAAGCTGTGGCAACTGTACTCAGCGTGAACTCAAAATTTCCCGAGCTCAAAGGCTGGGCCATGGTTGGTGGATGGGCCTTTTTCGATGAAATGCTTTTAGATAAATTAACACCTGGTGACTTAAAAATCGTTGCGGTTGATGCACTACCGGTTCAACTGCCATATATCGAGATGGGTATTGTACAGGCATTTCTTGGGCAACCGACCTTTAAATGGGGCAAAGTCTCAGTTGAATCGATCGTGGGCAAATTATTTCTCAATAAAAATGTGAAAGAGTTTAATCAGATGAAACCGATCCGTGTTTCAAAAGATAATCTTGGCGGCTGGTCACGGCAACTCCGTGCGTGGGGTTATAAAGACGTGCCGGGAAAATACCTGACATGGTAAGATTCTATTACTTTTATAGCCATAGTCCACAAAGATTGTCCGATTTTTGCATACCAGTGTGCAAAATTAAAAAAATACAGATTGAACATGGTAAGTAAGCAAATGATGATCAAAAAATTGAAATCCACCG
>QQUM01000174.1 GCA_008501545.1 Calditrichota bacterium | reverse complement strand
ATTTTACCAACAAGATTTCTAACAAGTAACGCTATTTTTTACCCGGACATCTTTTGCACGCGGAGACCTTAATACGACAAAATGATAAGAATGCTGCAATCACAGAATTGCAAAGCTTCACTACCAGTCAACTGCTGAAAAAAGGAAGACATGAGAACAATGCGTTGTATTTTCGTGCATTATTTGAGCTCGGATTGCTTAGATATCAGCAAAATAAATTCAAACGGGCCTTAAGCAATTTTGAAAAAATTCATCATGGAATATCGACGAAAAAAGAGCAAAAAAACGCGTATACACTAGCTTCTCTGGTTATGGCAGCGCAATGTAATGCTGCCCTCGGTCATGCTCAACAAGCGCGTAATAGCCTCAGAGCAATCATCAGTAAAAAAAATGAAAGTCAAACTAATTTCGATTATGCTAAACGATCCTTTTCAACTGAAACGACCTTTGAAAGAAAAAGGACGGAGGCGCTGAAATATCTCTTACATATGGCACAATCTTTCGACATTCCCGGCAGTGTAAACCTGACGAAAAAAATCATCGGTAATTCAGATTCATCCCAAAATAACGGGAACGCATTAGCTGCAGGCACAAAAAGTAAAGTTGATGAAAATTATTGGCTCAGTTTAGCGAAGGTTTTATTATCAGCATATGAGTTGCATCCGGCCACACCAAATTTTGACAGACCTGAACGCGAATCAAGTACAATTTTCCAACAAGCACAAGAATCGTTTTCGCAATTTGTAAAAAGCTTCCCAAAGAGTGCTTTTGCAGATGATGCGCTTTATTCGAACGTCCTGCTTAATAATAAATTTTCCAGGTATAGCAATGGATTTGGCCATGATGAATTTTTAAAACATTTTCCATTGAGTGCATATGCCCATCGAAGCGCTTATTTCACGGCGGAATCCCTTTTTGCGCATCAGGATTATAACGGTGCGAGCACATTTTACGAGAAAGCGCTTGTCAGTGCTGAAGGTGGTCTTGCGTGGAGAGCCCAGTTTCGCTTGGGAATATGTTATTTTCGTCTTGAAGAATTTCAACGTGCCATGGAAAAATTCGGGCAATTTCTGGTTTGGGATGAAAAATCTAAAGGAATTTCTCATGATAAATATATAAAAAATTATTTGGTCCCAATCGCTGAATCATATCTAATCAGCAGTTTTATGGCGGTACCCGATTTCAAGTCGATTGATAGTGTACTGATGAATAATCGAAACGTTTTATTTCGTGACAAGCTTGTTGTGCCCTGGCAGGAAAGATTACGCACAAAGTTTACTGAAGCCTATTTTGCAATGACACTAAACGCATCTGAATCCTTCGTTGAAGAAACAGCGCTGTATCAAAAATATTTCCCGGTGGATTCACAATCTGCGTTCATCATGTGGAATGCTGCAAACATTATGGAAAATCGGCTTAACAGGCCGAAAGCAGCTTATGAACAATACATAGAGCTTTGTGGCATTGAACAGGATACGAATCTTATCGAACAAGCTGCGAAGCACGCTATTCAGATTGCTGAAAAGTCGGTAAAATCAGGCACATCCTATTTTGTTCACTTGTTAAAATCTGATAAGGCATTGGCGTCGCTCCAGGCTGACTGGCTGCATATGCCCTATAGTGAATGGGATAAACGATTTCTCCGTGCAATCGATAACTATGTTACCATTTTTCAGCATAATGCGAAATCTGGAGCACTCCTTTCTTCTGCCGGGCGTTTCTGTAGTGCACGGCAGGATTATAACCGGGCCCTGGGATATTTTCAGCAACATCTGCACTATTTCCCTGCAAATGCCGCGACGCAGCAATCAGCGGAATTGGCCATTCAATGCCTGTTGGGCATGCAAAAATATGACGATGCTGTCGCACTTGCCAAATCCCACTTAAATTCTGAAAATCTACAACTAAGGCAATACGCTGAACGCGTGGTTGATGATTACCATTATTTCAGTTTGAAAAATTCAAATTTATCGTTCGAGGCGCTCTGTGATCCTCTTGAAAATTCAGAAGTCTGCTTGTTTCGACAAGCGGTTCATTTTGAAGTGAAGGACAAATACAAATCAGCACTAGAGAAATACGGGCAACTTGTTCAGTTGTACCCGCATTCTCCATATACCCTTTCGAGCTATTGGAATATGGCAAAGAACTATTTGCTTTTGGGAGAATTGTCTGCAGCTGCAATGTGTTTTTCAAAATTAGCTGATCTGGAAACTATACAAGATCACCGGAAGACATATTTACTCAAGGCTTTGGTACTCCACAAGGCATGTGATGATTTTAAGACGGCAATAGAAACCATCCGCGACTTTGTTGCCAGCTTTCCGGATACTGAAGAATCAGAATATCTTTCGTTTCATGTTACCGCATTGTACGATGCACAAAATCAGCCGGAGCATGCTGATTCTGCACTCACAAAACATGTTCATCATTTTCCTCGGTCTTCTTATTATTTCACACATTTATTCGAGCAAGCTTCTTCTTATCGAAAACAGGGACATAATCACCTGGCAGAAATTACACTCGAAGAAGTGCTGCAACGCAGCGAGGGTGACTCCGAACTTCGAAGTATTCATTCAGAAGCGACTTTCAGTCTGACAGAGTTGGCGTTTGAGCGATTTCAGAAGACCTGGCAGCTCGTTACCAAGCCGCTGAAAATGGAGCAGAAGAAAGTTTTCCAAAATCAACTTGTGGATCTCGTTGGCCGCTATTCCGGTATTATTAAAATGAATGCAAGTCGCGTGCGGGATGCTATTTATAATACAGGTAGCTGTTATGAATATTTCGCTGATGTGTGGTTGACCGATGCTAAAAATAAAGCCGGGGAAAATGAGCAAGTCGCATATTTACAGGAAAATACCGCTATCGCGACGAATATTTATTCCCGGGCAGCAGACTCTTATTTTCAGCTTTTCAATTTAGCTGGGAAAATTTCGAAAGCGGCCGAAAGTACTCCACCGGATCAACTCTCAAAGGAGGCCTGCTCACGCGCAATGCAGTGTTATCAAAAGGCAGCAGCCGGTGAATTGGTCCTGGCGAAGGCGATTTGGAAGGATGCGGCACAAAGACTGGATGATAATTTAACAGAACTTGAATACAAACAACAAGTCCTGCATAAATTGATGCTGCCAACCATCAGCTCTGCGCTTGCGTACAGTGATAAAGCATTCCAAATTGCAGACTCGTATTTTTCTGATTCTGAAGCGAAAAACACAATTTTGCAGCAACGATGGGAAATACAGGACTATCAGTTCCAACTAATTATCTCACAGTTGAAAAATATAAGTAAAATGATCAATGGAATTTGGAAAAAAATGCATAAAAGTCCTGCAGGAAAAGGATTTGTTCTCGATAGAGCCGATGAGGAATTAAGCGCCTGCATTGCTTCGATTGATGGTTTACTGGTTGAATCACTTTTTGATGACGGGCTGATTGATGATCATTACATAAAGCGCAAAAATGAATTTTTACTCGCGGCGGCCGGTTTAATAGATTTATTGCATTCAGGATTGAAAAAATCTTTTTCTCTGCAAAATAAGGCGGATATGTTCAATGATGAATTTATATTAATACGCGAACACCTTTTTGTTTTGCAGGATGTTGTATTGCAGACCTATTTTTCTGCTTATAAAACACTGGCATCAAGCGATGAGTTTGTTCATGAAAAAAGAAAGATAAAGAAAATATTGCTTCGTCGGCAACCACTGCGATTTGCCGAGAAATTTCAGCTCTCTATATCACAAATTGAGATTGGAACTGACAAGACCTGGTTCGTCAAAAAAGATGACGCGTCGGCATGTTTTCTTTATGATTCCAGATTGATCGTACCAAGTGAACAACATCCAGATGTTGCTGAGTTTATGGGGACGGGTGCAAAAAAGGTAAATATATCTCCGCATGACATTGAAAAACCAGTACCCAAAAGTAGCACGGCAAAGGTTTTCCACTTTTCGAACCATTTTTATTTTACTGGATTACCATTGCGTGTCACCATCAAAATTATGGTAAATGGGCCAGGTACGCTCCGTGTCAATAGTCATAGGATTGCACTTCATCCAACATCTGGCCGGACAAGTATGGAAATGGATATAACCGATTATTTTAAAAATGGAGATAATCAAATATGTATCCATCTAACAGAAGAGAATGCAACAGCAGGATTGATATCTTTGGTTCAAATTTTCAAATTAGACTCCTGGAAAAGAGAGGGTAGTCATTGATGTACTTAATTCAGCGGATACCATTTGGTTTGTTGAAAACCTTGTTTTTTGTAGCCCTTTTTATGGCATCGAACAGCTTGTGTGCCCAGGTCGATTCACTTGGGACGCCAGGGAAGTCCGCTGTAGATTCCCTCGAACAATATGAAATTGATCTGGGCGAAATAGGTGTCGCAATAACTGTGAAAGATTCAAATTTTGAAAATATATTCCAATATCAGGACAAGTTTCCCTCACCTGTGGAGTTTTTCAATATTGATTCTTTAAGGTACGATATAGCTGTACCAGTTTTCGATTATTGGTTGCATGACGATAATTATGAACCCGGCGCGGTGATGCGAAAATTCAAATTCAAACCTAAACCGGTAAAACAGAATAATAAACAGGCAGAAGATGAGTGAGATCTTAGCAGGTTTTTCAACGGAATCCAGTTCATTTTTCTATATGTGGGTACTGGCGGTTGTCGCAGCCGTTATGGTGGCAATAGCCATTGAGCGCTCTTATTACATCATTGTCCGGTCCAATATTGATGCGCCGAAGTTCATGGCCAAAATTCGATCGCTCGTACGAAAAGAACAATACGCAGAGGCATTGAACTTGTGTGAAACAGCACCGGAGAAAGCACTGGTACGGGTAGTGGCTTCTGGCTTACGACCAATGGCACGGGGTGGCGAACTTGATTTTAGAACCATCCAAAACTCGGTGGACGAGGGCACACTTGAAGTTATACCTAAATTACAGGAGCGCACCGGTTTTCTTGCGATGATAGCCAATGTTGCCACACTTATCGGGCTTATGGGAACAATCTGGGGATTGATCATCGCTTTTCGATCGGCATCAATTGTCGGTATTGACGCCGCGGAAAAATCCCGGTTGCTTGCAGATGGAATAAGCACAGCGATGAACACAACTTTGATGGGTTTGGCCATTGCCATACCAGCGATATTAATTTATACGTACCTGCATAATAAAACCATTCGCATAATAGATGAAATTGACGAGCATACTGTAAAGCTGATTAACTTGATTACCGGAAATCAATAAGCGGTATTAACGAATGGCATATAAACCATCACAACGACGTAGCATCGAAACACTCCCGACGGAGCCCAATCTCACACCGATTATGAACTTGATGGTCGTGCTGATTCCACTGCTACTTTCATCGGCAGAATTTGTGAAACTCGGCGCCATTGAGCTTAATTTACCACCGGTTGTGGGGCCTCTTGTGGAGCCAGGGGCGCTGCCCGTTGAGGGGACGAAACATCTTGAGTTGTCGATTTTCATTACCAAAGATTCGTTTGTTATCAATAGCAATATTTCTACAGAATTCGAACGCATTAAACTCAAACAGTCGCTTTCCGATTTACAAGAGCATTTGTACGAAATTAAAACCTATATTCCACCTTATTTCCGTGAAAAGGAAAGTATCACGATTCAAGCATCAGCGGGCATTAAATACCAGAAGCTTATTGATGTAATAGAAAGCGTCCGTGTTATAAAGATCAAAAATGAAGAAATTGAACTTTTTCCAGATGTGAAATTAAGCGCTGGTGTATTATAGGCTGATAAACAATGGCATTTAAACCATCAAAGCGGAAAAAACATAATATTGACCGTGTTGAGGCAAAACTCAGTCTGAATTCGATGATGGATATTTTCATTATCATCCTGCTATTTCTTTTGAAAACATATTCGGCACATGGCAGTTTTTTACCCCAGAACAAAAATCTGCAACTGCCAACAGCAGCGATCAGGAATCATGTAAATGTCGGATTGGAACTAGTCGCAACATCAGAGACAATATTTGTAGAGAAACAGCCCGTTGTACGCATGCAGGATGTCAATTTGGAAAAATCCCATGTTGTGGCAGATGGTATCATTCTTCCGCTTTTTCGAGTGCTGCATACATATGCCATCAAAGCGAACAAACTGGAAAAAACTTACGGCATTAAATTTACAGGATCTATAGTGATTAAGGCAGATAAAAACTTGGATTATCGTGAATTAGTTCGGGTTATGCAAACATGTGGCAAGGCAAAATATCATAATATTCACTTGGCTGTCGCGAATAAATAATTCAGAACATAAGAATGAAACTACCAAATTTACGGTTTTTGCTAATAATTCTTACCGGACTTTCACCTTTACTTATCAGTTTCTGGGTATTCATGCAGGATACAGATAAGGGAGAGCCACCCGGATCGGAAGCCATTCTGGGAACTCTTTATGAGCCAGATAGCTTTTATTGGAGCAGGCCGCAAAACTCAAAATTTTACAATTTTCGCTCGGATAATTTGTTTCCGGAACAATTGGTAGAACAGAAAAATCAGTCTGGTAATATACACGTGAATGAACACAATTTTTCACAGCAGGAGTTGCTTGTGCAACAGCTCCGGCGAGAAGCCATTGCGCACAATGTGTTGGGGCTTTTGTCAATTAGTACGCAGGCGCAACAGGGTGACAGCCTTTTAGCCTCCATGAATATTCACATCCCCACATATGGTTCGGAGCTTCCGGTTTTAAGTGAAAAATACCAGCAAAGAGGTGTTTCTCATTCGACAACTTTACACCTAGATTGGCAATTTTTGTCATACCGGAATACAGTACAAAAGACAAAAATGGATGAAATACTCCAGCTGTATCGCGAGGATATTTTAGCGCTTATTGTGCAAAAGCTGAATGTGGAACGTGTAAAAAATACTGGATTTACGCTTATGATCGTGCAAAAATTACCCGGTAATGCGATAAATGTCTCGGTAAAAGATAGTTCTATTATTAACATAAGTGTGTTAAACGCTGTTTGTGATGAAATAAAAAGATGGGTTTTATTGGAACAAATTTCAGGTAATGATCAGGGGCTTAACTTCGAAATACATTTCTGGATATCGAATAAATAGAATCTTTTGAATTCCGTTTTCTTGGGATCTGCAAGGGTCATCAATTTGTTTATAAACATTTTTTTTGGATGAACAAGCTATCCGTGAAAAAGGATTTTGTTTTTGATAAAAAATACCTATGTTGATCTTTCATATTTAAAAATACGAGCTGGAAAAATGGCAAAAAGGTAATATTAAATGAGTAAGAAATTAGCAAAACGAACACATACATGTGGCGAATTACGTCTCGAAAATAATGGCGAAAAAGTGACCTTGATGGGATGGGTTGATCGTCAAAGGGATCACGGTGGTATTATCTTTATCGATTTACGTGATCGGTATGGTAAAACCCAGGTCGTGTTTAATCCAGATGCTGGTGATATATACAAAAATGGAAAATCACTGCGAAGCGAATTTGTAATAGCAGTTCACGGATTCGTTGAAAAGCGACCTGACGACATGCTCAATGAAAGTATTGATACGGGTCAAATTGAAGTTGTAGCAGAAGAACTTGAAGTTTTGAACAGCGCCAAAACGCCACCGTTTGAAATTGATGATGATATTGACGTTTCTGAAGAGATACGACTGAAATATCGATACATCGATTTGCGACGCTCCATGATGCAGTATAATTTAATTTTACGCCATCGGATGGCGCAGTTGGCGCGTCGGTATTTTGATGAAAAAAAGTTTGTTGAAATTGAAACCCCCATGCTTATGCGAAGCACTCCGGAAGGCGCTCGTGACTATCTTGTACCAAGCCGAGTACAAAATGGTAAGTTCTATGCATTGCCGCAATCGCCACAAACATATAAGCAATTGCTCATGGTATCTGGTTTTGATCGTTATTTTCAAATAGTTAAATGTTTCCGTGATGAAGATCTACGTGCAGACCGTCAACCTGAGTTTACACAAATCGACGTTGAAATGAGTTTTGTATCTGAAGAAGACATCTATGCCATGGTTGAAGGTTTGATGGATCAATACATGGACCAGATTCTCAATATAAAGCTATCCACTCCGATACAAAGGCTAAGTTGGGCCGAAGCGACGGAAAAATACGGAACAGATAAACCCGACTTGCGATTTGGAATGGCATTGTGTGAATTAAACGATTTAGTCGCTTCCTGTGAATTCAAAGTGTTTACGGACTGTGTTGCTGCCGATGGTGCTGTTAAGGGAATTTGTGTCCCGGATGCAGCGAAATATTCCCGCAAGCAACAGGATATTTTAATAGACTTTGCGAAAAAATCTGGTGCCAAGGGTCTTGTTCCAATAAAAATTGAAGATAACGACTGGCAAAGCAATTTAAATAAATTCTTCAGCATCGAAACCCGTCAAAAAATTATAGAGCGAATGGGAGCGCAGCCTGGTGATTTATTATTAATCGTTGCTGATGAGCGTTCGAGATGTAACAATGTTCTCGGTAGTCTCCGTTTGCGAGTTGCGCAGGATGAGGGGATGATTAAGGAAGATCAATATGCAATACTTTGGGTGACAGACTTTCCTTTACTTGAGTATGATGAGGAAGAAAAGCGATATGTAGCAAGACATCATCCATTTACTTCCCCAAAAGATGAAGATTTACACATCATCGATACAGATCCGGGTGCCGTGCGCGCTAAGGCCTATGATCTTGTTCTCAATGGCACTGAAATTGCCGGAGGAAGTATCAGGATATACAAAAAAGAACTGCAACAAAAAATGTTTCAACTGCTGAATATATCTGAAGAGGAAGCGAATAATAAATTTGGATTTCTCATGGATGCTTTTGAGTATGGTGCACCGCCACATGGCGGAATAGCTTTTGGTTTTGATAGAATGGCGATGTTGTTTTCAGGTCGCAAATCGATTCGCGATGTTATCGCTTTTCCGAAGACAAGTAGCGCTATTTCATTAATGGATAAAGCCCCAAGTACTGTTAGTGTGAAACAGTTAAAAGAACTCGGAATCAAATTAACAATCTGACAAGTTTTTGCTTGACAAAGAGTTAATTAATCGTTATTATAATTCGAATTTTTATACCTTAATCTATAAAAAACAAACTGATCTGTAAATAAAAATTATAGACCTTGTGAAGAAGAACCGGAAGGAGGTGTAACTATCATGCAAATGACACCCGTAAAATTTTCAAAATGGGTGCTCGCAGTTGGTTTTACTGTGTCGATGGTACTCGCAGGTTGTGGAGGTGGTCCAAACGCGGAGCAACTTCAACTTCTTGAAGAAACGAAACAGGCCGCGCTTTCCGCTGAGCAGAAATTGCAGCAATGTGAAAGTGCGAAAGCAAGTGCATCCGATCAGCTCGAGCAGAAAAAACGCGATCTCCAAAAAGCACAGGACGAGATGGCTGCTGTAAAAAGTCGATTGGGAATGTAGTTAATGATTAATCAAAGCGTAAAAATAGTTTTAAGGAGCTTGGCATGAAATTTACAAAGATTCTCTTCGCAGGGATCTTCGCCTTCTCATTAGCTACTTCTGCTGTTGCCCAAGATCAAGAAATGACCATGGATGAGTACAAAGCTCAACTTGCAGAATGGCAACAAAGGGAAGTGGATGCAAAGGC
>QQUM01000834.1 GCA_008501545.1 Calditrichota bacterium | reverse complement strand
TCATCGAGGGGAATCAGGGGGTTGTAGCCGGCGAGGGCCATGTTGGCACAGGAGAGCGCGTTGGTGGCGGCCATGACATTTTTACCCAGGCATGGCGCTTCCACGCGATTGGCAATGGGATCGCACACCATGCCGAAAGAATTTTGCAGCGCCATCGAAGCGGCTGAAAGTGACTGGCTTAAACTGCCGCCGGCCATACTCACCAGCGCTGCTGCGGCCATGCCGGAGCCGGAACCGCACTCGGCCTGGCAGCCGCCAACTTCTGCCGCAAACGTCGCGTGCGCGGCAATGAACACCCCGATCAGGCCTGCTGCCAGCATGCCTTTCACCATGTCGTCGTCGGAAAGCCCCATGGACGCGCCCGCAGCGAGCACCGCACCGGGCAGTGCGCCGCAGGAGCCGGCCGTCGGTGCGGCAACGATCACGCCCATTGAACTTTTCACCTCCATTATTGCGCTCACATAAGCGATGATACGATTCAAAACGTCAGAACCGATAAGCGCGCTTTTCTGCATTTCCACTACAAAATTCACCGACTGTGCCCCGAGAATACGGTCGTTGTATGCTGTCCCTTGCAAGCCGGAATCAACTGCTGCACGCAGGATTTCCACAATATCGCGCATTTTTTCAAAAACTGCTTCCCGGGAAATGCTGCCACGGGCGCTTTCGTAATGGGCTGCCAATTGCCAAAGCTCGAGCTGTTTGTCGGTATTGTAAGCGAGCATTTCGTTGCAGGTTATGAATGGCACAGTGAGATTTTTACGCGAAAGGACGGGCAGGACAGGCGCAAGTTGTTTGACCGCAGTCACTTCCGGCTTGTGCGTGAGTTCATCAATCATTTTCCCTGGAATCGCCGTTGTTGTGCGAACCTGCAGAAAAGTTGATGTGCCCCTTCGTATTGCCATCTCTTCATATGAAATGTTCTTTTTGAGATGATTGCGCGCCGCCTCCGGCGAGGTTGTGTAAACCAGCGTTTCATAAAAATCACCTGCAAGCGAGACCGCCGCACCGTCAATTTCAATCACTTCGATCATACCGCCGCCGGTTGATAAGGCAGTGACCGCGTGCGCCTCCCGCGCGTTTTTCAGGGTAATCTTGTAGGTATTGGGATGGCTTGCCTGGATATCGACAATGCGAATGTCAATCTCGACGCCGGCATCGGCTATAGCCTTGCGGGAATCGGGTAGGCGTTCGTCGTGGGCTTCCCAACCGAGGAAACCGCCGAAAAGGCCCATGTCCGATCCCTGGCTTTCATGGGTGGTGGCCAGCGAGCCGTTGGGATCGAATTCGATGAGAATCTGCTTGATATCGCCGTCCATTAAGTCGCGGCACATGCGACCGATGCGCAGCGATGCCGCACAGTGTGAGCTCGACGGCCCGCGCATTACGGGGCCGATAACGTCGTTAAAAATACTGGGGTAGGTCATGGTTTTTTCTTTGGTTTTGTTGGATTGTTGGATTGTTGGATTGTTGGATTGTTGGATTGTTGGATTGTTGGATTGTTGGATCCAATGTTGCGTTTTTTGGGCATTTAAAATTTCGAAAAAGGTTGATTGAATTTTTGAAAACGCCGAGTCGCTGAGCCGCGGAATTACGCAGAGAATCTTTAATACGGCAGGCGTGACCACTAATTTTTATCGAGTGGGTTTTACCAAAAATGATCCCCATGTGCATGCGATCATTTTTGGTAAATCGAGCATTTCTGAATACGGCGGTCGATTTCTGCGATGACGCGATTGTATTCGTAGCTGTTTTCTTTTTTATAAATGCGGTTAAAGTCGACCTCCTGCAATCCTTCGGGCAAGTGATCGATTGTGGGCATGAATATCTCTTCGTGGGAGATTGCGCTCATGCTTTCCTGCAGAACCCGCGCTTTTCTGCTATCCAACGCCAGTTCCGCAAAAAGAACGCCGGCGCGGTCTGCTGTGAGATCAGGGAAGCTGAATCCGGAGCCGCCGCGGCTATCATTCATTTCTTTAAAGACACCGGCGAAGTTGGCCAGGTCAGAGCCGGCAGCTGCGGTAATGCCTGCAGAAATGAGAAAGTGTTTTGAAAGATCACCACGCCCACGCAGCATGAGTCTGTGGTGCGGAATTCGTGGTTTTTCCGGACCAGTGCCGACCCATTTCTCGAGGGATGAGCCGTGGCTGTACGCTGCGAGCACGATGAGTACAGCACGGTTTTCTTCAACCGCTTTTCCACTTTTGGCCGTTCTTTCCTTTGCAAGTTCGAAGAGATTGCGCAGAAAATTGTAGACCGGAATGCCGGCGTTGGTCTTCCTGTGTGAGGTTGAGTAATCTAAAATATGCGCATTGTATGCACGCAGTCGCTCGATTTCTGCCTTTGTGAGCAGTGTGCCGCTAATTTGTCTGCGCGTACGCAGAAGGTTTTCCGGATCGTGCTGGTATTCGACTTTGAGTTGGTCTTTGCCAAATTCAATATCCTGAATGCTTTGGATGACATCGGTGAGCAGCTGGTAGTTTCCATTGCGCATTAAAATCGGGTGAAATAACAGGAGAAAAGGTTTAAAGGCAAAGGCCGGGAGCGGAACAGCGCCAAGCTTCAGGCTGGCGACATCCATATTTTCGATGCCGCGCCCGGTAAAATCGAGTTGCACATTCAGGTAGTTTCCAGTCAGTTCATCCGGTAGTTTAAGGGATGCATCGATATCAAAACGCCCCGGATGGATATCCACCTGCGCGGCAATATCCCAGAATACACGATTGGCAGCATAGCTTAGTATTGAATTCAATTCTGATTCAGACAGCTGAATGTGCTTTACCTCGTCCTTTTGCATTTTGCGGGGGTCGATGGTGATGATGAGCCGTTTTATTTTACCGGCTTCACGGGTTGTCAAATCTTGATTGTTCACAACAAGTGGTTTGCTTTGGATGCCCCAAATGAGCAGGATGATCGTGTAAAAAATGGCGACCAGAAAAAAAATGGCGAAGAAGTATTTTAAATATTTTAGCATTCGATCCTGAAATAAGAAAATTCCTGACAGTTTGTAATCTTTGCAATAATAACGGCAAAATAGGTGACAGTGTTCACAATATCTACAATAATTTCAGACTATATGCAAAATTTTTAATTTATGTCATACTGCAGGAACGAAGCAAAAAAAAAGCGAAGAACACAGGCTCTTCGCTTTTTCATTCATTTCAGGGAGGGTTAACTTATTTTTACTTCGATTTCTTTTGGTTTTGCTTCTTCTGCTTTCGGCAACACGATATTCAATACACCGTTTTTATATTCTGCAGCGATTTGATCGGTGATAATATTTTTGCTCAGCTTGAACTGGCGCTCAAATTCACCGAAGTTACGTTCCATGCGTAAGTAGTTTACGCCTTCCTGTTTGTCTTCGGCTTTCTTTTCGCCTTTAATTGTGAGAACGGCGTCTTTCACATGAATGCTCAGGTCCTCTTTTTCGATTCCTGGTAAATCGATCGCGACCGCAAAATTGTCTTTCGATTCAGAAATATCAACTCGTGGAGACCAGTTGTCGCCAAAGGTATTTGGCATGCGATTGAAGCCGCTGAATACGTCGTTGATTAAGCGATCAAATCCAGTTTCAGTGTTTGCAAAATTTCGGGGTGTTTGCCATTTTACGAGTGTCATTTTCATTCTCCTTTTTTGATTTATTTTTGTTGAAAAATTTTATTCTCAATTGTGCCCGTCTTAATACAACGTCTGTGCCAAAAAATATTTAATCGGTTTTAGTTGTTTAAAAACAGCTGTTTGTGTTTTTTTTGGAGAAAAGGCGGAAAAATGAAATGATTTCCGGTGTCAGTCATGATGTCATGCGGTGAGAACTTTTTTCAAACGTGCCTGTCATGATGGCTGGTTGCTGTGCGGATGAGAAAATCTAATCGGATGTTTCGTACCACTTGTTTCCACCATTTTTGCTTCTGGTTAATTCGCACTGATTTATCGTCTTGCCAGGACCAGAACTCCCAATAGCCTTAAAAAATGGAATTAAAAAAAATTAATTTTTTCAATTTCAGTCATTGAAACTTCTTTTAAGATGGCGTATTTATTGGATTTAGTTTAAAGAAAATAAAAAATGAGAAAAGATTGAATTGATACTATATATAGTTGTGTTTGGTTTGTTATGCTACTAAATATAGTTGATGGCTGGAAAAAATGTACATTTCCACTTGCATTTATTTTTTCTATTGTCTATTATTTATCCGCCGGCACTGGACGACAGAATCAGACCTCAGAGCGAAGCTAAACGGTGAATTTCCCGGTACGTAAAAGTCATATTTCCCGTTTGTATCCATTTCAGTCAGCTCTAAGTTCTCAGTGTAAATTTAAATAGCGTTCTCACCAATCGCTAATCTCGCTTCGATTAATTATCACCGGCATATCACCAACATCCCATGCACTATTCCAGGAGGAACATTATGAAAATTGTCCGTCGCTTTACCGAGGCAGGCAAAGATCCACTCGCAACACTGAAATTTACCCAGCGCTCATCAGTGATTAAGAATCCGGATGGTTCGGTCATTTTTGAGATGAACGATATCACAGTGCCTGAAAACTGGTCGCAGGTCGCCACGGATATTATCGCGCAAAAATATTTCCGCAAGGCCGGCGTTCCGGTACGGACAAAAGTTGTTCCCGAGAACAAGATACCCAAGTGGTTGCAGCGCTCCACAGTAGATGACAAAGCAATGGCCGAACTTCCTGAAGACCAGCGCTATTCCAGTGAGACCAATGCGCGCCAGGTTTTTCATCGTCTGGCCGGTACATGGACTTACTGGGGATATAAACATGATTATTTTGATAGCGAAGAAGATGCGCATACTTTTTATGATGAAATGCTTTTTATGCTTGCGAATCAGATGGCAGCGCCCAATTCACCGCAATGGTTTAATACCGGACTTTATTGGGCGTATGGCATCAATGGGCCGTCACAGGGGCATTTTTATGTTGACCCAGTTACCGGTAAGTTGAAACGCTCGGAAGATGCCTATTCTCACCCGCAACCACATGCATGTTTTATCCAGTCAGTCAACGATGATCTCGTCAACGATGGTGGCATTATGGATTTGTGGATGCGAGAAGCACGTTTGTTTAAGTATGGCTCCGGAACAGGAACGAATTTTTCCAATATTCGCGGTGAAGGTGAACCGTTGAGTGGTGGTGGCCGTTCGTCGGGTTTGATGAGTTTTCTGCGCATCGGGGATCGCGCAGCCGGTGCCATCAAAAGTGGTGGCACCACCCGACGTGCTGCAAAAATGGTCTGCCTCGATATCGATCATCCGGAAATCGAGGATTACATCAACTGGAAAGTTGTTGAGGAACAGAAAGTTGCCGCTCTCGTCAGTGGCTCGAAAAATTTGCAGGAAAAGCTGAATGCGATATTCAAAGCGTGCCACGATGCAGATATTATCGAGTTCAAAGAATCTGTTCATGTGAACGGCGCACCAAAAGACCAGCACACTGCCCGATTTGATCGCACAAAAAATAAAGCGCTCGGCAAAGCGATCTACAAAGCACAAAAACACAATATTCCGCGCAATTATATTGAACGCATCGTACAATTGGCGAAGATGGGCTACACAGCCGTCGAGTTTCCAATCTACACCACCGATTGGAACTCCGATGCCTATCTAACCGTCTCAGGCCAGAATTCCAACAACAGCATTCGGGTTACCCATGATTTCATGCAGGCCGCGGAAAGGGATGATGACTGGCATCTCTACGGTCGCGTCGAAAAGCGCGATGCAGCAAAAAATGGCCTTGAGCCCAAACCTTTTAAAACGGTGAAAGCCACCGAATTGTGGGATGACATTGCCTATGCGGCGTGGTCGTGTGCGGATCCGGGAATTCAATTTCACAGCACGATTAACGAGTGGCACACCTGCCCGGCTGATGGCGAAATTCGGGCGTCCAATCCTTGCTCTGAATACATGTTTCTCGATGACACGGCCTGTAACCTTGCTTCGTTGAACCTGGTTAAATTCTATGATAAAAAATCAGGTAAGTTTCTCATCGATGATTTTAAATTTGCTTCCAGACTATGGACCATCGCATTGGAAATAAGCGTCCTGATGGCACAGTTTCCCAGCGAGGAAATTGCCAGACTTTCTTATAAATTCCGTACGCTGGGGCTTGGCTATGCGAACCTGGGCACCCTGGCCATGGTGATGGGATTGCCGTACGACCACGCAAAAACGCGTGCTATTGCCGGCGCTATCACAGCGATAATGCACATGACATCCTACGCTACCTCAGCCGAGATGGCACAAGAATTGGGAGCATTTCCCGGCTACAAACGCAATGAGAAAAATATGCTGCGAGTCCTGCGGAATCACCGAAGAGCCGTTCATAATGCACCTGAAAATGATTTCGAAGATTTGACAGTGAAGCCGATGGGCATCGATGCGGAACGCTGTCCGAAAGATTTGTTGACGGCAGCAAAGGACGTTGCGGATCGGGCTCTGGAGCTTGGTGAAAAACATGGCTATCGCAATGCACAAGTGACCGTTCTCGCGCCAACCGGTACAATCGGATTGGTTATGGATTGCGATACGACTGGTATCGAGCCTGACTTTGCACTGGTAAAATTTAAAAAACTGGCCGGCGGTGGGTATTTCAAGATTATCAATGCATCGATTCCGCCGGCATTAAAAAAGCTCCGCTACACACAGAAGCAAATCGATGATATCATCGATTACGCCGTCGGGCGTGGTTCTTTGACCGGATGCCCGCGTATCAATGTTTCTTCCTTGAAAAAAAGAGGATTCAGCGACGAAGCTTTACTCAAAGTGGAAAAAGAGTTAAAGTCTGCATTTGACATCTCCTTCGCATTCAATGCCTGGTCGTTGGGCATGGATTTTTGTACAGAAGAGTTGAAAATTCCACAGGAGAAGCTGAATACGCCCGGTTTTAACATGTTGTCTGAAATCGGTTTTACAAAGGCGCAAATCGCTGAAGCCAATGATTACATTTGCGGTACGATGACCGTCGAAGGTGCGCCGCACCTGAAAGAAGAGCATTTGCCGGTATTCGATACGGCGAACAAATGCGGCCGTCGCGGCACCCGCACCATTTCAGCGGATGGCCACATTTTAATGATGGCGGCAGCACAGTCTTTCATCTCCGGTGCAATTTCCAAAACCATCAACCTGCCGTTTGAATCGACAGTGGACGATTTCAAACAAGCCTATTTGAAATCGTGGAAGTTGAGTTTGAAAGCCAATGCGCTTTATCGGGATGGTTCCAAGCTGAGCCAACCACTCAACTCCGTGACGGATGAGAGCTTCTCCGAACTCGAAATTGCGGAATTTGAGGAAAAAGCGGTACCCGAAAAAGTTATTCACATCACCGAGCGTGTCGTGACACGTTACATCGCCAAGCGCCAATTGATGCCGAATCGCCGTCGTGGTTATACGCAGAAAGCGAAAGTCGGTGGGCACAATGTGTACTTGCGCACCGGAGAATATGAGAATGGCCAGCTTGGCGAAATCTTCGTTGATATGCACAGAGAAGGTGCTGCCTTTCGCAGTTTGATGAACTGTTTTGCCATCGCTGTTTCCCTCGGTTTGCAACACGGCGTACCGCTGGAAGAATTTGCTGATGCCTTTATTTTCCAGAAGTTCGAACCAAACGGTCTCGTCGTCGGCGATGAACGCATTAAAATGAGCACATCCATCATCGACTACATTTTCCGCGATCTGGCAATCAGCTACCTCGGCCGTACCGAGCTTTCCCATCTCGATGAGGAAGCTACGAAAAAGGTGACTGACGTATCCGGACCAAAGAAAGAGATAACTGTCGAAAATGCACCGCAGAAGACCAATGGCCATTCCCACAATAAAGCCGAAAAACCGCAAAACCGTGTTGCTGCGCAGGTTGAGACAGAGGTGCTCGACAAAGCCGCACAGGAAGTTGCCAATGCACGCCTCAAAGGTTTCACCGGCGATGTGTGCAGTACCTGCGGTAGCCTGACCATGGTTCGCAACGGCACTTGCCTGAAATGCACCACCTGCGGCTCAACGAGCGGTTGCAGCTAAATTTTCCACGGGACACATGCACACTGAGCTCCATGAACGAGCGCCTCAACCGAGGCGCTCGTTTCATTTATTACCGGATTGGTGGTTATGTGGATTGATGGATGAATGTGGTTTTAGATTGATGGTGAAATAACTGTTTTGGGGTGTTAATTCAATTTGGGGAGCATGTGATGAAGGAATACACGAGCTTGCGCAACAAAAATCGTGGCTATTTGTCGCTTGACGTTTGGAAGAAAGCAGTTGCATTGTATAAACTTGTTTGCAAAATTGTTTATGAGTCAAATCAGATTGATTTCAAACTTCGAGCGCAAATTGCCGATGCCGCGCAATCAGTTTCTGCAAATATTGCCGAGGGATATAGTCGCCGTTCTATAAATGAATATATCCAACATGTGTATATCGCTCTCGGTTCTTTGTCTGAGACATTATCGAGAGCGGTTGCTCTCTTCACAGCAAATCAAATCTCACAACTAGAATTTACAGAACTCGATACGTTGCACTTCGAAGTAGAAAATAAACTCTGGAGACTGTTGCAAAGTCTGGAAAAAAAACGAGATGAAGGAACCTGGATTACAAAGGTGTCAGATAAAACCAGAAGGAATCCTTCATCGACAGACTGACTCAAGAATACAGCGCACCCCAATCCAGCAATCTATAATTCCAATTATCCAAAATTAAATATGCTCACCAACACATTCACTCACATTCCCGGCATCGGCGGGAAACAGGAACAGAAACTCTGGCACGGTGGCATAACCGATTGGCAAACCTACCTTGATTGCCCCAAACCGCCGCTTTCTCCCAAAAAACATGCCGAAGCCGTTCCGATGCTCCAACGGTGTCTCGCATTATTCGATGCGCAAAACTGGTCTGAACTGAGCGCCATCTTTCCTTCAAAGCAGAGCTGGCGCTTGTTTCACACCCTTCGTCGTTCCATGGCCTATCTCGATATCGAGACGACCGGGATGAGTATGGATAGTTGCGAAATCTCCACGATTTCTGTATATGATGGGGAGAATGTTCATACTTATGTCAACGGTGAAAATCTCGAACAATTTGAAGATGACATTTTGAACTACGATCTTTTGGTCACCTTCAATGGCCGTATTTTTGATGTACCTTTTATCGAGCGCTTTTTTCGTACCCGCCTGTCCCATGCGCACATCGATTTAATGCATGTGCTGCGTCAACTGGGATACACCGGTGGATTGAAAAGAATTGAAATGGAACTGGGAATTGACCGGCGTGACCAAAGTCTCGGAGAAGTGGATGGCTCGCTGGCCTTAATGCTTTGGCAGGAATTCAGCAAGACCGGCAACCGGCGGGCCCTTGAGAGTCTGCTTGCCTACAACATTGCCGATGTTGTCAATCTGGAATATTTGATGTTTTTTGCCCACAACCGGCTCATCGAAAAGACGCCGTTTGCTGAAAAATACAAGTTAACCATCCCATCACCAAAGGAAATTCCCTACCAGGTTGATCGCGCGTTGCTTGAACAAATTTTGGATGAAAGATGGAGTTCGTGGAATACAAACAATAGGCAGGAGTGGTAATTGGGCTGATTTTTCGGAAAAGCAGAATTTGAAGCATCAAAACCGGCACATCTCAACACTTGTATTTATCATGCAAGCCAATACCATCCATAATCATCGGGATGCATTTCTCAATGCGCGATTCCCGGGTTTTGGATTGTTTGGGTTGTGAAAAATGAAGAATGTATCCTCTTTGCCGGCCGGGTGTTAA
>QQUM01000424.1 GCA_008501545.1 Calditrichota bacterium | reverse complement strand
GCCCGCCGGACTGACGATCGAAACGATAGAGTCTGATCAACAAAATATCGCCGTTTCCGATGATACGATTCGCTGGACCGGCCTTTCACTGGCTGCGGGTGAATCTGCGCAAGTCCAGCTGGCAACTCGTGTTGATGCCCTGGGCGGTTCTCAATTTGAGACTTTAACCAATCTTGTCTCGGTGTTCAGCGGGTTGGACAGTACTGCGAGCAACAATCGGGATTCAGCCACTGTTATCCTGCGTCCAGTGCCGACAG
Source organism: Calditrichota bacterium (assembly GCA_008501545.1). Lineage (GTDB taxonomy): Bacteria > Zhuqueibacterota > Zhuqueibacteria > Zhuqueibacterales > Geothermadaptataceae > Bioreactorimicrobium. The sequence goes on along the minus strand of QQUM01000424.1, from coordinate 9,697 downwards.
AAGCAGATTTATCACTTGGCAAACGTGCGATCACACCTGTGTTAACCACGGGTGAGTTGGCTGAATTCGAATTGGTCGTAACCAATAACGGGCCGGGCTACTCGGATGCGTTTTTTATCGTCGACTCGCTTTCATCTTTTCTATCCTTTTATGATTTTGGATCAGCACCGGAAACTCATTCAAACCGCGTTGCGCGTTGGAGCGTTTCTGAATCGATGGCGCCGGGACAAACTATTAGAGTGAATTATACAGCGCTTGTTGGCGAAAATATACCGCAATTGCCGGATACTGTTTACAATTATGCTTTTCTCTCCACACAAGGACCGGACAACAATCCGTTGAATAACCGGGCGACTGCCAGTATTTACATCACTTGCAATCCCGATTGCTATCTGGATAGAAACGTCTTTGCACCTGCTGTTGATGGTGAACTTGGAATTCATTTTCAGGCATGCAATACGGAGCGTGTACCGGTGAAGATTTACGATATGTTAGGCACTTACATTACAACAGTCGTGGATGAGGTTTTCTCTGCCGGTGTACCGCAAACAGTGTACTGGGACGGATTCACCAATTCCGGCCAACGCGTGGGGAGTGGTGCATATATAATTGTGATTGGTGTCGCTCCGAAGCCATGCAAATTGAAATTTTTATTGGTGCAATAGCGATATGAAAACACTATACAAAATTTCCATACTCTGCTTTATAATTACCGTGCCCTCCTCATTACATGCACAAATACGTGCGGGTGGTGCATTTTTAAAGTTTTTGCCGGGTGCGAAGCAACAGGTGAATGGTGTTACACTTGTGAGTGACCTGGACAATCTCTACACCTATTGGGCGAATCCGGGCGCTCTTGGTATGGGCCGGGAATTTGGATGGTCAGCATCCTATTCAGACTGGCTCAGTGACTTCAAATCGACAGCGGTCGTGGTAGGCAAACGCTTTCGTTGGCGAAATTGGCAGCAAAACAAATTTGTGCTTAGTTTCGCCAATATGTCCCTTCCTGAATTTGACAGCACAAAAGATCGTATGCCAGCTGTGACAGCCGGAGATTATCTCATTGGTGCGGGATTCGGGACCGCACTACCCGGTTATGCAGATCGCATTACTTTCGGTGTACATGGAAAATACCTGAAGAGCGAACTCGACAGGTTTTCTGCAGAAACAATTGCATGGGATGCTGGTGTTCTCTTCAAGTCAGCGCGTCACCCGATGTTTACTTCTCGCGTTTCATTTTTTCAGTACTGGCGTTTCGGGTTGGGATTTTCAGTACAGAATTTCGGTCACCCGATTAAATTTGTAAATGAGGAAACACCGCTCCCCCGGATTTATCGCACTGGCGCCAGCCTTTATGTCGGTAGCCATGGTGGGCCACAAATGCGTCTTGGTATTGGTTACAATGCAACAACGGATGAACAGGATGCAGTGAATTTGGCCTGGGAATTTAGTCTGGGACGCGCTTTTTCTGTCCAGCTCGGTTATTCGGTTGATCTGGACAACAACAATCTTCTCGAAAATTACGCTGTGGGTGCCAGCATTGGATTAGATGAACGCTTTGGCAGGATTAAGGATAAGCTCATTGGTCGCAATTATGCCGGTGTTTTGGAGATGAGCGGCTTTGAAAGTTCGGATAACCAGAATATCGGGCATTTTGCCAACACGCGCCACTACAGTGCTTCCCAGTTTTTTACTGCACCTGAGGTGTTTCAATTGACAGAACCGGATTTTGGGGCTGTATTTTCAGTGGATTCGGTGCAACTTCATTGGGACGCATCCTTTGATCGTGATATTTTTGATCAGGTTGGTTATTGGATCCTGGTTGATCGCGATAGCAGTAAACTTGTAAGTGCATTGCGGACAATTTCACATTATAAAGGTGTGCGTGAAAATTTCACTGACGAGAATCGTTTTGATTTCAAATTATTCAAAGCAGCCGGTGCAGATTCCCGTAACCTGAGACTTTTCCAACTGCAACCGGGTGATTATTATTGGACCGTCGTTTCCTACGACATGGACCAGCATTTTGCTTTGGCGGATGTTGAAAACGGCCATATATCAAAATTTTCCATTCGCATGCCGGATCTGGAGTTGCAGGAAATCACCTTGAACTGCAAACCCACACCCAGTGCGCGAATCGTTCTCATCAATCGTGGTGAAATAGCGGCACACAATTTTCAACTGGCCCTGTACCCAGTCTCCGAAAGTGAAGGGAGCCAGCTGACCGATAAAGAACCAATTTTTATACATGGCCCGGTAGCACCTGTCAATCTCGATACGATAATGACGCTTTTACCCGGCCAACAGTTGGAATTTTCTGTTGCACTTGACAGCCCGCTAACAAGTACAGCATTTCTCGCAGTAGTGGATGTTGAAAACGATGTCCCTGAATTGGATGAAGATAATAATCGCAAGCAGAATTCGTTGCAATGCTGGACAGATCTCTCAATTGAAAAACAAGAGATTACCGGGTTAATTCCCCGGAATTTTGATGATGAATTAACCTATCATTTGAAAATCAAAAATGAAGGATTGTTTGAGGCGAAGAATATAGTGGTCGCTGATACGCTTTCGCCATTTGTGCAATTGAAGTCATTTGCTAACCTTGAAGGGACCGGAACAGATATTCTGCAGTGGCATATCGATATGCTTGCTGCAGGTGAGGAAATAACAATTGAATACACAGTGAAATTTCCCAATCCCTTCGCTGATTTGCAGTTTGATTTTGCTCTAGCCAATTTGCGTCCGGCATCCCGAGATCAACTGCAGCAAAATCTTTATTATATTCTGAAAATTTTCAAAGAACGCATTGATTACAATCCATACAAACCACTCGAAATACAAGGACACACCGATAACCGTGGTCCACTTGAACTCAACCAGCGACTTTCTGAAAACCGGGCCGGTGCCGTTCTTGATTACCTTGAGCAAATCGATTCAAGCGGTCAAATTGCACAATGGCGAACCGATAGTCTTCTCATAGCAAAAGGGTATGGTGAAATCAGGCCGTTGGACAATGCCGTGACGGAAGAAGCGCACCAAAGCAACCGTCGTGTCTTTCTGGGTGGTGAGCTTTTTATGGATATCATCAATGTGGGGATTGTAAGCTCCACAGGAGATCAAAACGCTGAGAACAACCGCAGTGAATTTGCTATCGCAATTCCCCCGGCTACCGCGATCAACTTTGATTTCGACGAAGATCAAACCGGTGAAACGACAAAAATTGTCCTGGAAAACTATCTTGATCGCTATCTACCAAAACTCTACGTGGATGATGCACATATTTTGCTCATCGCCGGACATACGGATACGCTGGGTTCTTTGCAGTACAATATGCGGCTTTCGCAAGACAGGGCTGATTTTGTACGAGACTATTTTTTGCAATTTGGCGTGCCGGACAATCGAATGGAAACGGAAGCATTTGGACCCTTAAAGCCAATCGATACCAATCAAACGCCGGAAGGGCGGTTTAGAAATCGTCGAGTCGAAATTAATGTTGTAAAGCGTGGCCAATAAACTTGCTCAACCTTTCGGATTTTACAAACCTGAAAGGTTGAGCATCCACTTCCTACTGCACCCGCTTCTGGAATTTCAACACACTTGCTGTAAAAATCACCACACCATATATTGTCATGGGAATGGCATCCTTGAGGAGGTATTGCAGCGAGGAGCCCTTCTGGAAAATATCGCGCATCATGTACATGAAATAGCGCATGGGATTGATGTAGGTAAGTTTTTGCAGAAACGGCGGCATATTTTCAATGGGCACCAGAAATCCACCCATGATGATCATGAACACCATAAAAAACCAGGCAACAAACATCGCCTGTTGTTGTGTCGTGGTGATGGTTGAAATAAACACTCCCAGCCCAAGTGTCGCAAATAGGTAGAGGAAGGCCAGCAAACCGAGAAGCGGCAGACTACCGACCATTTCTATCTGAAAAATCCACTGGGCAATTTGTAGCACAACCATGAATTCAATAAAAGCAAGAATCAAAAATGGAATTACTTTGCCGAAGATTAATTGATGCTTTTTCAAAGGTGTCACCATGAGTTGTTCCAGCGTGCCAATTTCTTTTTCCCGAACGAGGCTCATAGCGGACAACATCATCGAGACGATAGTGAGCAGCAAAGCAACTATACCGGGTACCATATACTGCTCCGGGCTCAGATTGGGATTATACCACATCCGATCCTGCATGTTCACCATGTGCACCCCCTGCAGGAGTTTTCGCATTTGGGGTTGGGCGAGAAACTTCTGTAACTGGTCATTGAGCACACCGGCAGCATATCCCAGCGCGACACCAGCTGTTTGTCCATCCATGCCATCAACAATGACCTGAACTTCGGGAACCGAGCCGCGCTGTAGATCCCGTCCGAAATTTTTAGGAACAACTAATGCGAGTTGTGCCTGCCAATTATGAATTAATGCATCAATTTCCTTCTCCGATTGCACGTGCCCGACGAGTTTAAACTGCTCGACTTTTGTAAAAGCGCGCACCAGCTCCCGACTGATAAAACTGTTATCCTGATCAGCAACCACGAGTTTGACATTTTTCACTTCCGTACTGATGGCAAATCCCAGCAGCGCCATCTGAATAAGCGGCATCACAAAAATGATCGCGATCATTTCACGGATGCGGAAGATTTGCCGGAATTCCTTTTTCATAACAACCCATATTTCCTGCATGATTATTTCTCCAGATTTGCGCTAAACTTTCGCCGGGCGATTGCGAGTAAAAGCAAGGTCATGCCGAGTAAAACCAAAGTCGGTTCGATGAGTTGCTGCAGTGTATTTCCTTTCAGGATGATACCGCGGACAATGGTCAGATACCAACGTGCGGGGATGATATTTGCGAGATACTGCAATGGTAAAGGCATCGAAGCGATCGGGAAAATAAATCCCGACAGGATAACGGTCGGCATAAGTGTAATGATGAGTGCAATCATCATCGCGACTTGCTGGGTTTCGGTGATCGTGGAAATGAGAATGCCAAGGCTTAGCGCAGTGAGAACATATACGAGTGACAACACCGTCAGCAAGATCAGATTTCCCACAAATGGCACGCCGAACAGCCATATACCAATAAATAAAATTAGCCCGGCGATGATGATCGAGATGAAGACGTAAGGAATTACCTTTCCAATAATTATCTCCTGCGGCTGCACCGGAGAAACGAGAATCTGTTCCATAGTACCAAGCTCTTTTTCCCGTGTAATGGTAATGCTGGTGAGCAAGGCACAAATCATGATGAGCAGCAGTGCAAGCAATCCGGGAACAAAAAAGTAAGCGCTTTTCATATCCGGATTGAACCAGATGCTGGTTTCAATCTGGAAAGGCATGGGAAGCGCGTGATTATTGGCTGTATTAAAATTCTGGATGACCTGCGAGCAGTAATTGCGAATCATGTGCGCTGCATTGGGATCAACGGCATCGATGAGGACCTGGACGGAGCTTTGTGTCTGCGTCGTCAGCTCACTGGCAAAATCCTGCCCGATGATAAGAACAGCCCGTGCTTCCCGGCTGAGAAAAAGTTCATCCAGCTTGTCGAATTGGCCTTCGTAATGGTAAACATGGAAAAACGGGCTGCCGGAAAATTTCTGCACCATGTCGTTCGAGGCCGTGCTGCGTGAATAATCGATGACGGCGAGATCAACGTATTGCAGTTCGGTATTCAGGGCATAGCCGAACATGATGAGCTGAAATACCGGCATCAACAGGATGATGGACAAGCTACGGGGATCATTTTTTATGTGCAGCATCTCTTTGCGGGCAATGGCGATGATGCGTTTTAAAGTCTTGTTCATTTAATTCGTCCATTCATCATATTATTGAAAATGACCTACAATGGGTATAGCCGTCAGGTTTAGGCACATTATGATACTGTAAAAGATAAACTTAGTCATTCTGCAGCGCATCCAACATGGCGTTCAGAAAATCTTATTTTCAAAATTAAACCTTAGTAGTCAGCAGAAACACCTAACACCCAAACCTTATTACCTTATGTGGCAGTGCTCAATAAGCGAATAAGCTTACAATTTGGGGATTATCTGCTCTACTAAGGTATAAAAACTAAAATAAGGTTTTAATCATGCGAATAAAACATTGCTCGAATTAAGATATGATCCAAAGATAATAAATGTGTTGTTATTATTTCGTCTTATTGATTTCACTAATTCGATTTTCGTCGTGCTTTGAGCAATGAAACAAAAACATCCTGCATCGTGTCTTCGCCTGTTTGCTTTTTCAGGGCGGAAGGCGTATCCAGCGCAATGAGTTGGCCCTGATCCATAATCGAAACGCGATGGCAATATTCTGCCTCATCCATAAAGTGAGTCGTGACGAAAACAATTTTGCCGGATTCTGCTGTTTTATAGATCAACTCCCAAAATGCACGCCGTGCTTCAGGATCAACACCGGATGTGGGTTCGTCCAAAAAAACAATCGGTGGATTGTGCAACATGGCACAACCGAGCGCCAGTCTTTGCTTGTAGCCGAGAGGCAACTCACGGGTGAATTTATTGGTGTACGCCTGCAATCCGACCTGACTGATCAGTTTATCCCGCTGCTCGATAATTCGATTTTTTTTCAGCCCATAAATGCCACCATAGAATTCGATGTTCTCCGAAATCGTTAAATCCTCGTAAAGTGAAAATTTCTGGCTCATGTAACCGATGTTGCGTTTTATTTGTTCCGTCTGTTTGTAAATATCAAATCCGGCTACGGTAGCTTCACCGGAGGTTGGTTGCAATAATCCGCAGAGCATGCGAATCATCGTTGTTTTGCCAGCGCCATTTGCACCGAGAAAACCGAAGATTTCCCCGTGCTTCACTTCAATGCTGATTGCATCGACAGCAGTAAATTTGCCGAACCGGCGAGTGAGTTCGTGCGACCGCACGCTTATTTGAGAATTATTCATTCTGATTTTCCATTAAATCGAGAAAAATGTCTTCGATATCCGGTGTGACTTGGGTGCGTTTTGTGAACGTAGCGCCAAATTCTGTTTCATAGTGGCGCCAATCATTTTCGGTTGGTTTTTCAAGAAAACTCACGTGCAATGCGTCACCAAATAATTGTGTCGTTCGAATTTCAGGATGTTGGACAAAGAAATCGCGTAGACTGTAGAGATTTTTGTTTCGGATTTCGTAAATCGTGAATTTGAAATCATTTTTTAAATTTTCGGGTGTATCCAGACCGACGATTTCTCCATTAAAGCACAATCCGATTCGGTCGCACTGGTCGGCTTCATCCATGTAAGCGGTGGAGACGAGTATCGTTGTGCCGCCTTTTTGAATTTCGTGTAAAAGTTCCCAGAACTCCTGGCGTGAAACCGGATCAACGCCAAATGTTGGTTCGTCCAGTACAAGCAGCTTTGGCGTGTGAATGAGTGCGCAGGAAAGCGCCAACTTTTGTTTCATCCCGCCTGAAAGTGCCCCTGCTTTGCGTTTTGTGAATGCCTCGAGGTGAGAAAATCGGTAAAGTTCCTGTTTGCGCTGCTCACGCTCCTTCTGCGGCACCTCAAAAATGTCTGCAAAAAACCGCATGTTTTCGTCGACTGTCAAATCCTGATAGAGAGAAAAACGCTGCGGCATGTAGCCGATGAGGTTGCGGATCTCCGTCACATGCTCGCGCACATTGAGGCCATCCACTTCAATCAAGCCCGCGTCGGGGACGAGCAATGTACAGATCGCACGCATGAGTGTTGTTTTGCCAGCGCCATCCGGACCGATGAGGCCGAAGAGCTCGCCCTTCTCCACGTGAAAACTCATGCCGCGCACAGCTTGAATTTCACCGTAACTTTTTTTGAAGTTTTCGATTTTGATCATTTTAATTTAACCGCTTCTAACTTTCATCCTTGTACAACAAATCCACCATCGTTCCCCTCCAGATTTTAAGTTTTTTTCGCGTGTTCCGTGTGTTTCGCGGTTTGTTTTAACCGCTAAAAACGCGAACTACGCGAAAAGGATTTTATGTTTATTTTATAGAAGTTAATCCAAAATTACTTCCACAGGCATGCCGTGCTTGAGTACTGCGTCGGGATTATCGATTTCCACCTCAACGGCATACACCAGCGATGCCCGGGTTTCCGGTGTCAGAATGGATTTCGGACTGAATTCTGATTTCGGACTGACCCAGCTGATACGGCCTTGCATCGCTTCAGTGAGACCATCTGCGCGCACGGACACGGCCTGGTTTAATTTAACAACCGGGAGCATTTGTGCTGAAAGGTAAATTTTTACATTGACTGTGCTCAGGTGTACAACTTCAACGAGCGGCGCCAGGGGCATAACGGCTTCTCCATTTTCAAAATACTTGCTCGATACAAAACCAGACACAGGGCTCAATACTGTCGTATCAGAGAGTTTTTTGTGCAAAAGCTGCAGTTGCGCATCGAGTTGCGCCTGCTTTGCTTGCAAGGCGGTGAGTTGTTGTGCCGCCATATCACGCCCGGTTTTCGCTTTATTGTAAATATTGTCAACATCATCGAGGTTTTGCTGGGGAGCCGAGTTTTGCGCAACGAGTTTTGAAACCCGCTCACGACGTTCAGCAGCATAATTTAAATCTGTTTCTGCGCGCTTCAGATTCGAAAGGGAAATGGCACGTTGCGCTTCAAGTTCCAGCACTTGCGCCTTTACCTGTTGAAGTTGCAGTGCCAATTCAATAGAATCGATCTGCGCAATGACTGCACCTTCTTCAATTTGATCGCCGACTTGCACAGCCATGTGATTAATTTTTCCACCGATCAGCGCTGGAATTTTTACCGCTATTCCTTCGATGATTCCTGTATATGTTTTTTCATCATCACCGTTGGAGCAGGAGAAAAATACAGCCACCACGATTAACACAATCCATTTTTTCATATCTTCGTTCCTTATTTGATATTCTGACCAATCGTCCCGGTGACATATTCCATATTCAGGGACTGAACGAACCACTCAATTTTTGCCGCCTGTAATTGCAGCTCCGCTTGCGTTAACGCCATTTCAGCATCATCCACTTCCAGGGAACCAACCTGGCTGTTTGAATAAAGCTCGTTGACAACCCGGGCACGTTCCTGTGCCTGATCAACCAGTTGCTGTTGCAGTGCAATTTGCTCGTGTGCATTTTGCAGGTGCAGCAGTGCTTCTTCAACTTGCTGCCGAATGGCTTTTTCCGTATCTGAAAACTGCAATTCAATTTTTTCTATTGACAATCTTGTTTTTTCTGCCTTTTTACGCTCACGTCCGCCGTTCCAGAGTGTCCACTGCAATTGCAAACCGAGTGTATAATAATTCATCCATTCATTTTGGAAAAAATCAACGCCGGGTCGGGCATAGTGGTACGAAGCAGCGGCAAAAACCTGTGGCCAATGTAGACTTTCGATGGCTTTTACACCATACTTTCCAGCTGCAATGCCATTTTGAAGTTGCTGCAGTTCCGGCCGATTTTCCAGAGCTGCACGCTGGAATGCGTCTTCAGTTTCAGGAACGGTGAACTTCGCTGTTTCGGTGGACATTTTTTGCACTTGCACAGGATTTGTTACATTGAGTAGCAGTGCAAATTTGGAAATTTGAATTTCTTCCATGCGTAAAAGATTTTGCTGCTGTGTGAGCATTTGCAATTTGCGACTGGCTGCCTCGAGCGTATCGTACGCTGCGATTTGCTTTGCTTCCAACATGTTGCGCATCGTTTGCAAATGTGTTTCTGTGCGCTCCA
>QQUM01000091.1 GCA_008501545.1 Calditrichota bacterium | reverse complement strand
TTATTCTGACGAAGGTATCCCGGACGTTTGCATTGAATATTGCCTTTTTGCGAGGTGATTTATATCGAAGTGTCTTGTACGCATATCTGTTCTGTCGCATTGCGGACACAATCGAAGATACGGTTTTTACAAATTTTCAGGATCAAAAAAGACTGCTCAATGCCTATAAATCATTTTTTGATTCTAACAAAATTGATGACGGTGCAATAGCGGAATGGATTGCGGACTTTCGGCAGGCACCGAAAATTGCCGAAGCTGGCAAATACGATATTGAGTTAATTTACAATACACCGAAGGTTGTTCTCTGTTATCGCAACCTGCCTGAAACATACCAGGGCGCGATTCGGGAATGTATTGTCGAAATGTCAGATGGGATGTTGGAGGTTCTCGGAAGGAAATTCGCTGTAAAACAACGGTTGTACTTCTCAAAAACTGTCGAAGACTTGAACCGGTATTGCTATTATGTCGCCGGCACTGTGGGAATTTTACTCACTCGATTATTTCTCGCCTCCTCAAATGCAATCCGGCAGTCCATCGAACAGAATTTGAAAGCCCATTCAGTAAGTTTTGGGCTCGGTTTGCAAATGACAAATATTATCAAAGATTGCTGGGGGGATTACAAAAGGGGCTGGTGTTACATTCCACAGGAGATGATGACGAAAAATGGTTTTGGCCCGGAGGACTTGTTTCACCCGCAAAACCGCGAAAATGCCCAGAAGACAATGAATGCACTCATTTTAAGAGCTGCCCACCATCTCGATGATGCGCTTGCCTATTCACTGGCGATTCCACGCCGGTTGTTTCGGATTCGCATTTTTTGCTTGCTACCCCTGTTTTTAGCGATTGCGACTTTGACCGAAGCCAAGGACAATCCCGGTATTTTAAAAGGCAAAAGCGTGAAAATCTCGCGCGGGAAAGTACGGCAGATAATCAAGAAAACGATGTTTCTCAGTGTGAGTAATTTGGCCCTGAAAAATTATTACGCGCGTTTTCGGGTCAGTTTGGGTGATATGAAGGTCTGATGTTTCCCCGGGCAATAAAAAAAACGTTCCCTTCAGAAAATCCGGGAACGCTACTCATTCATCGTTGATTCATTTTTGATCTCGATCATTCAAAATAGAAACAGAAGTCCAAACGTGTTACCCTGCCATTTCTCACATGGACGAGTAAAACCGTCGGTTCCTCTTGCCTGTCTTCATAAACCAAAACGCCACGATCTGTAAATTCAGGCGCTCCCAAAAGATAACGAATCTGTAATTCTGAAATTCCGGTTTTTAATCCCCACCGCAAATCATCATTTGAGCTGAGAAGTGAAAAATGCGTGATGAATTCAGTCTGCGTATTTGCAGATTTAAAAATTCTGAACACATACTTATCGTATTTTAGCACGATAAACCGGTTTTGGATTTCCGGAACATATTTGTTTTGCTCTAAATTTGTTTGTATTGCCACCGGCTTGCCAAACCGGCTTCTGACATCCAGTTCCGTAAGCTCGGCAACAACTGCCCGGGCTTGCTGTATTATGGTATGCAATCGTTCACGCTGTTCGAAAGTATCAGCTGGCTGATTATCGCCCAGTGGATTTGCTGCATATGCAACACGAAAAGCAAAAAAGAACAGAGCGAAAGCATGGAATTTTGATGCCTGCATTTTTATCTCCATTGTCAATTTATCAAATAGTGCTGTCAATACTTAGGCAATTTGGATGCCATATTTTTTAAATCGCATGGAGCACCAGATTTTGAGTGTGTTCTTTTAAGATTTACGGATTCATACGAATTTTCTGGATGAAAATAATGCATGTAAGATTTTACACTGTGTAATTATTACACATTCATAAATACATCGTTAACAAAGTTAGTCTGTGGAATAAGTTTAATAAAATTAAATTATTAACGTGTTTTGTTGATATCTCACCAAAGCAATACTTAATAAATCCTTAATATTTCATTCATCAATACTTCATATAAGTTTTGTACAATTTGAAGCTTTTTGAAATCTAAAGCATCCTAGGTTAAATCAATCTATTTTGGAGGAATGATGAGGAAAATGAAATTTATTGCAAGCTTGTTACTGCTCCTTGCAGGAACGGCATTGTTCGCAGCAGAGACTGGCACTATCGTTGGTAAAATTACCGGTGAAGACAAATTGTCTCTTGCAGGCGCGAATGTATTTATACGCGAAATGAATATCGGAACAGCAACCGATCAGAACGGCGAATTCAGATTGTCACTCGTTCCGGTGGGTGAACACGAAATAACAGTTTCATATATTGGTTACAAAACGAAGAATATAAAAACTGTTGTACTTAAAGACCAGATTCATGAGGTGAATTCCGTCATGCAAGCTGGTGTACTTGTAGGAAGTGAAGTCCTCGTTGTTGGCGAACGTTTGCAGGGCCAGGCCAAAGCGTTGAACCAACAAAAAACAAATGCAAACATCACCAATGTTGTGTCGGCAGACCAAATCGGTCGCTTTCCTGATTCAAACGTCGGTGATGCATTGAAACGGATCCCTGCAATTTCTGTAAATTACGATCAGGGTGAAGCGCGATTTGTAAATATTCGTGGAACCGAACCACGCCTGAATTCGGTTATGATCAATGGCGAACGTGTACCCTCTGCAGAAGCGGAGATTCGCAGTGTGCAGGTTGATCTGATTCCTGCGGAAGCAATACAGACCATCGAAGTGCACAAAGCTGTCACACCGGATATGGATGCAGATGCAATTGGTGGTTCTGTAAACCTGATTACCCGCGGCGCACCGAACGATCTTCGGATTTCCGGCACGCTTGGCAGCGGTTACAATTTCTTGTCAGAAAAACCGATGATGGTCGGGTCATTCGTATTGGCGAACCGGTTTCTTGACAACAAGTTGGGTGTTGTCGCCAGCGCATCCTATCACGACCACAAACTGGGATCGGACAACACAGAAGGAAGCTGGGATGATTTTGACGGGGTTATTTCTCCGGAGGAATGGGAAGTGCGCGAATACCAGCTTCGCAGATTGCGCAAGAGTTTTACAACAGCACTTGATTACAGACTTGCACCGACGCATACTTTGTATTTAAAGGGTATTTACAACCATCGAAATGATTGGGAAAATCGTTACAGATTGCGTATTCGTGACATCAGCGAGCCGGATGAAAATGGCATCGTTTCGGTAGAGACGCTAGTCCGTCAGACAAAAGCAGGTCTCGATAACGATGAAAACGACAATGCCCGTTTGGAAGATCAACGGACCAGCAGCTTCCAGTTGTCTGGAGATCATCTTTTTGCAAAAAAATTTAAGTTTAATTGGTCGACATCCTACGCAAAAGCCTCGGAAGAGCGCCCTAATGAGCGTTATATCGGCTGGGAACTCAATGCTGAGGATAATCCAATTCTTTTTAGAATGGATGGCTCGAATCTTGAAAATCCATATTTCACCCCGGTGAATGCATCCGATGTTGCACTTTCGAATTTTGAACTGGATGAATTGACAGAAGAGTACCAGTTCACCGAAGAAATTGACCTCGCGAGCCGCTTCGATCTGTCATTTCCGCTGACAGAAACCGGCCTTTACAGCAATTCTTTAAAATTCGGTGCAAAATATAGAATTAAAGACAAAGAACGTGATAACAACTTTTTCGAATATTCCCCAGTGGAGGGTATTGAAGTTTTTAGCGATCTCGCATCCGATGATCAAACAAATCCTGATTTCCTGGCCGGTGATTATGAAATTGGGCGTTTTACAACAAAGGAAGCATTAGGGCAGCTCGATTTAAACAATTCAGCTCTTTTTGAAAAAGAAGATGCCCCCGGTGAATATGCTGCCGACAATTACACCGCAACGGAAAAAGTAACGGCTGGATATATTCAATTGAATCAAAGACTCGGTGAAAAATTGAGCGTGATCGCCGGTGTTCGTGTTGAACAGACAAAAGTCGATTATGAAGGTAACGAGTTCATCGAAGAAGATGCCGATGGCAATGAAAACATCGTCTCTCCGACAATCGGGAATGATGACTATACCAATATTCTGCCAGGATTGCATGCAACTTATAAATTTGATGATTTAACCAACATTCGTTTTGCCTGGACAAATACCATTGCCCGGCCGAGTTATTATGACCTGGTTCCTTTTCGGAATATTGGTGGTATCACCGAAGAGTTGGAAATTGGAAATCCGGCATTGGAACCAACAACATCGATGAATTTTGACTTGATGGCTGAACATTATTTTGAAATCGTTGGTATTCTTTCTGCCGGTCTGTTCTACAAAGACCTCTCTGATTTTATATATGTTTACGCTGAAGATGATTACGTTGATCCTGTCTCAGGTCAAACCTATGATGAATTCTTCCAGCCCAGAAATGGTGCATCGGCGAGCTTGCTGGGATTTGAATTTGCCGTACAACGCAGACTTGATTTTCTCACTTCTGTATTGAATAATGTGAATTTTTATTCTAACTACACCTTTACTTCGTCCTCGGCTGACAATCCAAACCTGAATGACCAGGTTGAAGGAAATGAGGATATCGATCTGCCAGGTACAGCACCACATACGTTAAATACTGCACTGACGTACGACGACGGTCAACTCGTGCTCGGGCTTTCGTTCAACTACACCAGCGCATATATCGATCCGGATGAAATGGATCTGACACCTGGCCTGGAACGGTATTATGATAGCGTCCGCTACCTTGATCTGAATGGTTCATATGCGTTCACAAAGCAAATCCGCTTCTATTTTGAAGCCAACAACTTGCTCAACCAGCCCTTGCGTTATTACGCTGGAAAAAGCAATCGAACCTATCAGGCTGAGTATTACAACCGTAGAATGAGTGCCGGTATGAAATTCGATTTTTAATTGATTTTTTCGATGTTATAGCGTTTTTTTCTCAATACCAGGCTAAAAGGTTGCTCTTATCGGCAGCCTTTTTGCATTTATTCATTATGCAATTTGTTATTAAAGGACTTTTCAAATGTTTAAAAAATTCACAGTTCTGCTTGTTAGCACAGTTCTTCTATTTGCCTGCCAGAAAAATGAACAAACGCCTGTTGCTGAACAAACGACAGTCGCCAAAATAAAAGAACGTTTTCAAACCCCGAGAAACGAAGCAGATAACATTGATTCCCCTTCGTTTTGGGCTGGACAGAACCAAAAACCCTGGCTCCTGGCAACCGCAAAAGTTACAGATGTCATCGTTGTGAACGATGCAACAAACGGCGAAGAAATCAAACGTATCGGTGGCAGTGGGCAGGAATCAGGGCAGTTTTCCCGGCCAAACGGGATATTTGTCACTGATGATTTGGTGTTGGTTGTGGAACGGGATAACCGGCGTGTGCAGGTTATGAGACTGCCGGAATTCAAAACGCTTGGTTTTTTACAAGGCGAATCACAACTCATGAAGCCGTATGGCATTTTTGTTATGAAAACCGGTGCAAATGCCTATCGTGCTTACATCACTGATAACTATGAGACAGCCGATGAGCAGATTCCGCCGGACGCTGAATTGGGCGAACGCGTTTATATTTATGAATTCACAGTACAAAATGACAGTTTGCAATGGGAATTAAAGAAGAAATTTGGCGCCACGTCCGGAGATGGTGTTTTGCGTGTGGTAGAGTCCGTTTATGGCGACCCGGTACACGACCGCCTGTTTGTTGCTGAGGAAGATGAAACGCAAACATCTGTAAAAATTTACAATATGGCTGGTGAATTTACCGGTCCAGTTCTCGGCAGAGGTCTGTTTCAATCGCAGGTAGAGGGAATTACACTTTATAAAACAGGTGAGAAAACCGGGTACTGGATTGTCACAGATCAGGGAAAAGGCGAAAACACATTTCATCTTTTTGACCGGTTGACATTGCAGCACCTTGGTGCATTTTCCGGTGAAAACACCCTGAATACCGATGGTGTCTGGTTAACACAAATGGCATTCGGTAATTTTCCTGAGGGCGCCTTCTTTGCTGTTCACGATGACGGCAATGTCTCTGCCTTTGACTGGAAAATCATAACAAACGTGTTGAATTTAAAGTAATACTATTATCAAGAAGGTAAAAATATATGTAGAGTATCCCAGGCATCTTGCCTGGAATTTTGCAAGCAGGATGCCTGGGGCACATTAAAACTACATTTCCTTTGATAAATTTGATTTCTTGCTCATAAAAAGAAATTGACGAATTATGACTGTTTTTGTATCTAAAATTTTCATCTTGAACATGTAATAAAAAATAGGAAATTCGTACTGATGCACGCTTTAAAGAAACTCCCTCCCTTGATTGGACTGTTTTTATTCTTGTCGACTTGTAACCGCATCGGTAGCAACGAAACGCAGATTGAAGTCGATGCCCGACAAACCGATGCCTATACAATAATCGCCAGTAAAAATTTCCATTCCGGTTACCCGAGTCTTGCTGACAGCGGTCTTGTCAACGTCATCGTCGAAATCCCGGCTGGAACAAATGCAAAATGGGAAGTTTCCAGCGCCGGGGATTCGTTGCTTTGGGAATTTAAAAAGGGGAAGCCGCGCGTTGTAAATTATCTGCCGTATCCGGGCAATTACGGCATGATCCCTCGCACCATTCTGCCAAAGGAACAAGGCGGCGATGGCGATCCATTGGACATAATTGTTCTTGGTGAATCGGTTCAGCGCGGATCGGTGATATCCGCCAGGCTAATCGGTGTTTTGAAAATACTGGATAACGGCGAGCAGGATGATAAACTTATTGGCATTATGCCGACATCGCCGCTTTTCCCGGTTCGCGATTTAAATGAACTGGGTGAAAAATATTCAGGCGCGAGTGAGATTCTAAAGCTCTGGTTCTCCAATTACAAAGGGCCGGGAGAAATGGAATTCCGGGGATTTGGCGATAAAAAGCAGGCTGAACGCATCCTCTCTCAGGCACAAAAAGCCTTTATTGATCTCCACAATTAACCTTTCCTATTCGATAGCGTGTGCTCCAAGAATCTGAAATTGTGAACAACCTTGAAAATACCAATATCTTTCTTGTTAAGATAGGAGTTGTCTTCGAAAGGCTTGCTGTATTTTTAATTCTTCGAACACAGGAGCCATTGATATTGCTTTCCTAAGAGGTTCTTTTCCTTGCATTCATCTTCCCTCACTCTGTACAGCATAACGGATCAATAAAACATATGTGCGCAAAGTATGCACACGTTGCGCATAACATTCATAACTGTCTGGACAGTTTGCATCCTCCAATCGCCATTTTCGCCTCAAAATTGATTTTTATAAAGTTGGCACAACAGTTGACTAAAGCATTACAAAAACCTTTAAATAATTTAATTTTTAAATGAAAAAAATGTGATAATGGAGGAGAACAATGCGTCAATTCATTCTAATCATGTGCGTGCTTACATTTTTGTTTGTAACAGCATGTAGTGAGGATAGCAGTACTGGACCCGAGCCTGCAGACGATAATTCGAACGGGGAAATCGACAATCCCAAGGATGAAAATCCAGTGACTGCTTTTAAATTTTCAGAAATCCAGGATAATGTCTTCAGTGTCTCTTGTGCCTTCAGTGGTTGTCATGATACAGCGACCAAGCGGGGTAATTTAGACTTGTCCGAGACAAATGCATACGGCAACCTGGTCAATGTTGCAAGTACCGGAAATCCAGACATGCTTCGTGTCGCCCCGGGAAGCAGCAGTGATAGTTATCTCATTGCGAAACTAACTGGAAACGGGACGTCACAAATGCCGCCAAACGGGAACGCGTTATCTCAGGAAACCATTGATAAAATCAAAGCATGGATCGATGATGGTGCCCAAAATAATTAATAAAATAGTTAAACGATTGACCGGATTATTGTTGCTTGCGGGTTTTCTGGTTTTACAGGGCTGTGATATCGAAACCAGCTTGCAACAACAAACGGATCAGGATGACGGGCTGCAGCCGAAATTAAGGGAGATTGAAACAGAGATTTTCGCAAAAAGGTGTGCCACTTCAGGGTGTCATACATCTGCTTCAAAAAGTGCAAATTTGGATTTGAGTCCCGGAAATGCATATGCAAATCTCGTTGGTGTAAAAGCCTTTCTGAGTACAGAAAGTTTGAATCTTGTTGAGCCTGGAAACAGCAGCCAAAGTTTTCTGATTCAAGTATTGGACGGCAGTAATCCGACACGAATGCCGATTGGAGGAGCGCCGCTGGACGCGGCAACGATTGATATTATTGCTGAATGGATTGATAATGGCGCAATTGATAATTAATGCACCGACTTTTTTAAAAAAAACGAGATAAAATTTAGGAGGAATTCATGTTTAAAAAATCGCTACTTTTTTTACTCTTCGCAGGAAATATGTTGAGTGCACATGGGAACATCTTAACACTCGATTTACGCAACATGTCACCCCACTCCGGTCAAAAGCTACAAGTCCGTGTCGTCGATAAGTACAATAATCAGGAAGTCGCCCGCAAATCGCTTGATGCCATTTCCGAAGCTGATTTTATGATGTTTTTTGATGGCATCGAACCCGGAGGGAGTTATCGTGTTGATTTTTATGCGGATTTAAATGACAATGGCAAATACGACAACCCGCCGGGTGATCACACGTGGCGTTTGGAAGTTGATGATGTTCAGGGTGATACGACCTTGTCATTTTCACACAACACAAATTTCACATCACTCGCCTGGCAAGCAGCAGCCGTTGTTACGATGCAAAACATGAATCCCCATGTCGGACAACATTTCGAAGCCCGGCTTGTGGATAAAAAATCACGCCTTGAAATAAGCCGCTTTTCCATGGAAGAAATCGATGCATCGGAATTCTCATTTTCACTTCCGGGAATTGTCGATGGTGATGAATACTATGTCGAATTTTTCTCCGATCATAACGGCAACAAGCTTTACGATGCACCCCCGGCAGATCATACCTGGCAATTGGAGTTCAAAGCAGATGACGGTGATGCCAATCTCAACTTTTCCCACAACACAAATTTTACACCACTGGCCTGGTCCAACAAGCTCGCATTGCAAATGAGTAACATGACGCCACACGTCGGGCAGGCGTTGTACGTTCGCGCGATAGATGTCTTAACCGGCAAAGAAGTCGGGCGTACGGAATTGGCTGCGATCCCGCAAGCTGAATTTGAAATTTTCGTCGTTGGTAGCCAGCCCACCGGGACATATCGCCTGGAGTTTTTTGCAGATCATAATGGGAACGGCTTATATGATAATCCGCCAGCAGATCATGCCTGGAGTGTCGATGTTGAAGCCACGGCCGGCGATGCTGTTGCAAGCTTTCAGCACAACACGGATTTCACTCTGCTGGCGTGGGATTACCGTTTGTGGTTGGAAATGCACAACATGTCACCACACATGGGACAGGCGCTTTTTGCACGAGCTGTGGATCAATCAACTGGCCAGGAAGTCGGTCGCTCAAAGCTCGACGCTATTTATGATGATGAATTTTATCTGTTGATTCCGGGGATTCAGCTCAACACGGAGTATACTATTGATTTTTTTGCGGATCATAATGTGAATAATATGTACGACACGCCTCCAGCAGACCATGCCTGGCGAATGACCTACAATCCCGGTGATGATGGGGACAACGACCTGGAATTTTCACACAATACAGATTTTACAGATATTGCCTGGACCTACACTTTCAACCTGAATTTAACGAATATGACGCCACATGCCGGGCAATATTTCGAACTCCGCCTCGTTGATGCCACGACACAGCAGACCATCGGGACGACGAGTGTAAATGCGATCCCCGGCGCCGATTTCTCACGCAGCATCCCTGGTTTGATTCCGGGTAACAGTTATAATGCAGACTTTTACTCAGATCACAATGGCAACAAAACATACGATGCTCCGCCTGCAGATCATGCCTGGCGTGAATCTTTTACGGCCACTTCGGCTGATGAAACCTTAACATTCAGCCATAACACAACCTTTGTCGACATCGGTAACGTAACTGGCGTAGCCGATGCGTCCAACGAACTCGTTGGTGAATTACACC
>QQUM01000518.1 GCA_008501545.1 Calditrichota bacterium | reverse complement strand
ACTTTTTGATGATGCCTGGAAATTCCGGTGTGAAGTGCGTGCACTTTAGTCGTGGAGGAAAAATGAAAAACGTCATGCTGTTGCTATCGATTTTGCTTCTCATTACACCACTTCAGGCCGTTGAAGAAGGGGAAAACGGACATTACCGCTCTTACAAACTCGCTGGATTACCAAACCTGAATTATAATTCGGATGATGGGTTCGGGTACGGTGCACGACTCGATTATTTCCGATATGCCGAAGGTGGTTACTCTCCCTACTTTTATCTTGTCGATGTGCAACTTTTCGCAACAACCGGTGGAAAACGCGAATTCTGGATTTTCTTTGACAGTCCTTTTGTGCTGAAAAACGATCAGCGACTCACTGCCGAAGTACGCTATGCAAAATTCAATAATGCACCTTATTTTGGCCTTGGTCGGACTTCAGACTTCATCGAAAATTTGACGGACGAAGACCAGCCGGAATTTATCAATGAGGATTATTATACTTTCAATCGCACACGAACCAGTGTCCGCCTTGATTACCAAAAGAAATGGCGCCAGGCAAAAATTTTAGCCGGTTTCAATTTAAATTATACATCGATCGAATTGAATGATGGGCCAACGCTACTGGCCTTGCATAGCGATTTAGTACCTGTTGAAGATGAATTCACCAACGCGGTGCGCCTCGGCATAATTTATGACAGCCGCGATTTCGAACCGGCTCCTGAGCGTGGTATCTGGAGCGAAGCGCTTATTGAGTGCTTTGATAAAATCATCGGGAGCGATTATACTTTTTCGCGAATCACACTTACGCACCGGCACTACTATTCTTTGTTGAAAAATGTCGTTTTCGCCCAGCGATTTATTTACAGCAATGCCCGGGGCGATTTCCCTTTTTACGAACGCCAGTTCATGAGCAGTTCTTTTCGCATCGAAGAGGCCGGAGGAGGGGCAAAAAGCCTTCGCGGTGTTTTGAAAAACCGAATAATTGGCCGCGAATGGCTCCTGGTGAATAGCGAGTTTCGATACAAATTGTATTCGTTTCGCGCACTAAAACAGGACTTTGATTTCAGCCTGAGTGCATTTTTTGATTTTGGCGGCGCCTGGGAAGAAAATGAGACGAAATCCGGAAATGATTTGATGGCAGGACAAGGTGGCGGCTTGCATGTCGCCTGGAACAAAAATTTCATTCTCAGCATCGATGCGGCGCAGGGAGATGAAGTTGGCTTTGGATTGTATATTGGATTGGGGTATCTCTACTAAAAAGAAAAGTGCAGCGAGCTTTGTAAGTGCTTGTTTTCTTGATAAGTTTTTGTCAATCGAAACCTATGGTGGAAAACAAAGCCCGTCGCACTTCTTTCGTCACTTTATAATAAAACTTCTGGTGTATCTCACAAAGCGAGAACAGGATTCCGGTATTCTGCTGGAAAGCGCAGAAACCGGAATGACACTGCTGTATGACATACATTTTTAAGCTCAAAAGATAATGATGTTAAAGAATTTTTCTAAAACAGTGTTTACAAAAATGAAAAAGATGATAAATGGGCAAAGATAAATCATAAAACTGATCCATTTGTCCAGTAGTGACCCACTGTAACCTTCCCTGCCGACACTGATTTCTTTGCTGAGATTGTGGGCTTTCCAGCGAAATGCCGCAAAAGCAGTGAGCAGAAATCCACCCAGCGGCAAACACATCTCAAAAAACACATCCGCTATAAAGGAGAGGAAATCCTTTTGCACCCCGCTCGGATACGTGATGAAATTCGAAAAAAAGTCGCTCGCTCCATTTGCCAGAATCGAACCGATGGAAATGATGAATATCACAATACCGACGAGAATAGCCGCTCTCTTGCGCAAGATTTTGCGTTCATCAACGACATAAGAAGTTGGGACTTCCAGTAAAGAAATTGTGGATGTCAATGCTGCAAAGCTGATCAGGAGAAAGAAAAAGGCGGCCAGGAAAGATGCAAAGAAATAGCCGATATCATGGGAGAGATTCATGAAGACCTTTGGCAGAAAGACGAAAATGAGCCCCGGCCCCGCCTGGATGGTATCGGATGTTGTTTCCGGCGCCAGTGTAAAAATTGCCGGAATGATGAGCAGCCCGGCTAAAAGCGCGATGGACGAATCAAACACCGTTACGATAAATCCGGATGAGATGATGTCATCTTTTCTGCTGACATAGCTCCCGTAGGTAATGAGTGCGCCCATACCCAGTGAAAGAGAGAAAAAGGCCTGGCTCAGAGCAGCGTTCACCACCGGTATGGTCAGTTTTGAGAAATCAGGAATAAGATAAAACGCAAGGCCTTTGCTTGCATTTTCAAGCGTCATGACATAAATGATAAGTGCGAAAAGCATAGTTAACAATGTCGGCATCAGCAAGCGAGCCCAACGCTCAATACCGTCTTTTATTCCCCCGACTACGATGCCAATCGTCGCCAGCATGAACAGGCCGGTGTAGAAAAGGTTTTTCCACGGATTCGCGACAAAATTTCCAAATTCTCCATCCGTGGCCAATCGTTCAAGACCGCCTCCGGTGACTTCCACAAAATATCCAAAAACCCAACCTGCAATGACGACATAAAAAGAGAGGATCATAAATCCACCCGCGATGCCCAGCATGCCGACAAGCGACCACTTTGTGTTCGGTGCAAGCTCCCGAAAAGCACCCACAGGATTTTTAGCGGTACGGCGTCCGATCGCTATTTCTGTCATCACGACTGGAAAACAGACGATGAAGGTAAGAAGAAGGTAGACCAGCACAAAAGCGGCACCCCCATTTTTGGCTGTCATGATCGGGAATCCCCAAATATTTCCCAATCCAATTGCTGACCCGGCTGCGGCCAGAATAAATCCAAAACGTGAACTCCATTCTCCACGTGCCTGATTCATGAAAAAACCTCCGAAATAATCCTGTATATTTGCTTCGATGTTGTATCGGGTGAATTGCCTGATTTGAACTGCATATTGAGAGTAAGGATAATAAGGATTGTATTACGGGTTTGCAAGAAAATTTTGATTTTCATCATTTTGGCATGAAATTGGATTATAATTTTAATCACAATTATTTATCTGCAAAGAGTATAAAAATTACCATTCATTGATAAAAATTGTGTAATTTTTCTATGGATAGGGTGGATGTGGTGCCTAATTAGGACGATAGATGCATCAAAAGACGAGAGCCACCCGCAGAGTGGCTCATTTTTAGACGATTATCAACGATCTGTGCGGAAAGGAAATTGTGTGGCAGGTCGGAACCCAAATTGGAGTCGAAATGGAATTTTCAATTCATGATCATGCTTCGGAAACTTATCACCCATGCAAGTCGGCAAGAGATGGTGACTGGATTATCTTTACATGTCCTGTCTGCGCCGACTATGAAAGGCGAATAAACTGGCGGACAGAAGAATTGCGTGTCAAAGGCGGTAAGCCAGAAATTCAGCATAGTGGCGAATACATTCCCGGTGAATATAAACATGCATTTACTGCGACAAATTAATAAATTGGTTTTACGTTCCTAAAAAATATAGATTAGACCGCTATCGCTTGCAGCACTCAATTTTTTCCCTGTAGCCGAGGGCGTAATGTCAATTTTTGAATCGATACGGTAGAGCCCGGGATCGAGGACGTTCGCTGGAACATGAATCTGTACGGGATCACTTGAATTTTCATCCGAGACGATTCTGCCAAGGAGTTTCTCGGTCATATCGCTGCCGATCAGTCGAGCGTAAATTGATGTTTCTTCATGCGCACCGTGAACACACTGCTCTTCAACCTCATCGCTTAAAGCAAGCTGAAACTGCAACTGAAATGGCTGATCTCGCGCCACACTGATTTTTTGTGGTGTTTGCTGGATACCGATAGCTTCGGATGCATCAAGTGCCTTTTCTACTTGATCTAGTGGGATCTCAAGTGGTTTGGCGACCTTTTCTGAACCTGGTTGCACAGTATCAGCTGTCGCGGTAGGTCTGAATGTCGAGAGAAACTCCAGAATTTTTTCAGGTTCGGACAGGATGAAATTCTGTTTTTTTCTCGTCCCGATATGCTCAATCCTTCCTGGAATTTTACCGTCCTGATAATAAAGTTCAATTCTGAACTTCGAGCTTGTAGACGCGAAGAGCGGTTCGTCGTCTTCACTGCCAGCCGTTTTGATCTTCTCCTGCAGATCCATCAGTTGCTTTTCAAGTTCCTGTTTCTCAGCGCTCAACTTGTTTTGCTTTTCCTCGGCGTTGTCAAATGCCTTTGTTAATTTTTTCTGCTGGTCAGTTAGGGTTTGAATCTGTTCCTGATAGCCGGTTATATTTTTTTTTAGCAGACCAATTTCATCTTCCAGTTGCCCTGTTTTCTGTTTTGCCGCCCGTGCTTTATTTAATTGCGTCTGCAAATGTTCTATTCTTTCTTCAGTCGCGGAACGGTCGCTTCCGTTTTCAACTGTTGGTTCGTCCTGCGTTTCAGGTTTTTTTTTGACCGCACTGACTTTTTGGCCTGTTGGTTTTTTTCTTGGAGTACTCATCCAATTCTCCTTACTGTTATTCCACCGCGGTTACCATAAAGCAACCGCGGTCAGAATTAGTTTGCATTAATTAAGATGCAAAAGCTGCGTGCTGATTATTACGGCGCGAGGGGGCCGCCATCGTAGAATTGCATCATTGATCCTTCTGCAAAAGCAGCAATTGGGCCTGGAACACCAAGTGGACCCTTCATGGTGATGACGAGAACCGGTTTGTAAACACCGGCAGGAACTGCCCCTGCAGGAACGGAAATTACGCCATTGTAGTTGTTTGGATGAGAGACGAAGTTCAGGGTTTGCTGTGGAGAGAGGAACGTCTCACCTGGGCCCCACTTTTCCAGAAGCACTTTAACCTGCCAGGTGCCTGCGAGCAAGTGATTCAATGGGCCATTTGTCTGCCAGTTGAAATGGCAGTGCCACGTTTGATCTGTGCTGATGATCGTATCCGAACTGAATGGTGGCGCATCGTGCGTTGTGAAGGTTGCCCCGCCGGAAATTGAAAAGAAAGGCAGGTTTTCTTCAAAGGTGAGTGAATGTGTTGCCATGATATTACTCCTTTTGTTTTTATGCATTTTAATTTTGTCCGTTTGTTTCATTTTATTATGTGCTGACTCGAACAAAATCAAAAGCATGTGAATTTGGTTGCTTTCAAAACTCGGGAGTAATTTAATTCGTAAAGTTAATCGCCAGTTAAATAGCACTTAAAATTCAATTAAATGATGATTGTTACAATTTATTTTAATTTTAAGTATTCCTTGCAGCATCCATTTCAAGATGATTTCAGGCAAATTTGATCGTTAAAAGACAGTTTGCAATTTTTCTGGTAAATAATTTATCTATTTGCATCAATAGGCAAGTAGAGTGCAGAGCCCTTCGGTTGACACCTGGAAATACGAATAAAATGCCGGCGTGAATGCCGTGGGCTTTTCTGCTTTTTACAGGACGTTTTTCTCACATATTCCCATCAAATTATGCGACACACCAGGATACTGCTCATCGATATTTCCGGGGCTGGAAATAATCTCGTTCCAAAGTGGCAGTTTAAAAATTGCGTATGGACGTGCATTTCGTCGAGTGAATCGGAAATTTTTATGCATTTGCTTACACACGAGGTCGTCGTGCTTGTTGATTCTGATTTTTCCGGCAATATGAAAAACTTAATAAAATCAATTCATACGGCAAAACCTCGTGTCTTAATAATTGCAATCTCCAGGGAACCGACTTCACAACAGGTAGTTTCAGCCTATCGTGCTGGCTTGTCCGACTACTTTTTTTTACCGGTAGACAAGAAAAAGCTGTGTGAATTATTGCAGTCGATTTGCAGAAAAAAATCGATCGGGTCACAATTTAGCTCCATTAGAAAATCAACGTGGCGTTATGCAAAATTGTTATCGGGTTGGATGGCCTACACAATCCGGTCGGTGAAAGTGCGATTCAGCCTTGTCCGTCGTAATTGGCGCAAAAAGAGAACCCTGCGACAAAGCGCGTTAAACGGAAAATTTTCACGACTGGCACACATGCCGGATTTGCTTCCCAATTCCTCGCCACAGCGGGATATGGATTCTTTGGCTATGTCGCCAAAATTTGCCCTGGCAACGCCTGCAATAATTGGTTCGCATGAGCTTGTGGTGACGAGTCTGGGCAAATTACAGGTATCCTTTCAAAACAGGATAATTGAACGCTGGCCCAGCCGGAAAGGACGCGGCATATTTGCATATATTGCCACGTCCGGCCGCAAAATATACCGCGATGTGCTCATGGAAAATTTCTGGCCGGATACCGCTACCGATTCAGCACGTAACAGTTTAAATGTCGCACTGCATGGTTTGCGGAGAACATTCAGCCACGTCGATGAGCAGCGAGAATGTATTCTCTACAGAGACGAATGCTATTTTCTCAATCCTGAACTGCATTATTATTGTGAT
Source organism: Calditrichota bacterium (assembly GCA_008501545.1). GTDB lineage: Bacteria > Zhuqueibacterota > Zhuqueibacteria > Zhuqueibacterales > Geothermadaptataceae > Bioreactorimicrobium. The sequence goes on along the minus strand of QQUM01000518.1, from coordinate 3,573 downwards.
ACCCACGCTTTCTGTGAGCTCTATAACGAAGCCCGTGTGCTCGAAAATAGACATCATATCGAAGCAGCAATCGATAAGTACCATAAAGCAGCCGAGCTTTATCATGGTGATTTTATGGAGGAGGATTTGTACGAAGAGTGGCCAACGCTGGAGCGGGAAAATTTGCGTGAGAAATATTTTGCAATACTCGAAATTTTAGGTTCGTACTATATTAAATCGAAAAACTATGCTGAAGCAACTCGCATGTGCGAACAAATTCTTCTCTGTGATAGTTGCCGTGAGGATGTGCATCGCAAACTCATGCTTTGTCACTACTACAGTGGTCAGCGTGATAAAGCTTTACGGCAATTTCAGCAGTGCCAGAAATCGATGTCAGAAGATCTGGGTGTCGTCCCGAGCCGGGCAACTTTTGAACTCAAAGATAAGATTCAAGCAGAACAATTAATCATGTGAATCTATTCATTCATCTCATAACAGTTTCTCTCCCTCCCCGTGCAATGGTGGCCCAGGCATTTCCCTGGGCCATCGCGCGTTTATGGCAAAATATCATGCACGCATCGGATTTCTTTTGAAATTTGTCTAAATCTCACCAAAATCATCACTTAAAGAGTTGATATTTTCGAATTATTCTGTAAATTGTTCAACTTCTTAACAATTGTGTGAATAAGCCGGAACTGTTCGTGTATCAGGTTTATCTTTTTGACCATTATTACTGTTAAAATAATTTCATTTGGAGGAGAATTATGTCAGAAGAACAAACCGTAACGGCGGAAGAAACTTCAGAAATGAGTTTTATGGGGAAATTTCTTGGTGTTATCACATCACCATATAATACCTTCCTTGAGATTTGTAAAAAGCCAACATGGCTTGTTCCCATACTTATTTCAATTGTTGTATCCGTCCTTGCAACTTACCAGGCGATGCCTCTTATCATCGATATGTCCGTTGAGCAGATGCAAACGCAAAATCCCAACATGTCTGAAGCACAAATCGATCAGGCTGTGAATGTCATGCAAATGACAATCCCGTTTGCACCAATCGTGACAGTTCCGTTAATGAGTCTTTTTACCGCCGGTCTCATGATGCTCATCGGCTCGGTGTTCATGGGAGGAAAATCGAATTTTAAAACGGTTTTTTCAGTGGTCACCTGGGGTGCACCTGTTACAGTGATAATTGCGATAGTTCAAATGTTGTTACGCATGGTGACCGGGACGATGGAAAGTGCCACAAGCTTACTTTTTTTAGCATCTGATGCGCCAAAAGATTCGGTTTTGTATTTTCTGCTTTCGCAAATTGATTTGATGATGGTCTGGGCAATTGCAATTGCTGGCCTGGGTTTCGCTGCAGCATATAACTTCGCGGCAAAACGAGGTCTCATCGTCGCATTTGTTGCCTGGATTGCCGTTATTGTTATCATCGCAGGATTTAAGGCAGCCTTCTAAAATTCAAATTTCTGCGCGAAGTATGATTCCATATTTCGCGCAGCACGCTTTTCTAAACTGATAACTTGAATAAGAATCATGAATAAAAAAACTCTTTGGATATTAATTGCCATTGTCGCCGTCGTCGGGTTGATTGTGCTCAATATTTTATTAAACAAGAATAAAGGCACACCGGTCGACGTTGTAAAACTCGATTCACGTGAACTGAAATCAATTGTCAGTGCTTCGGGAAAAATACAACCGAAAATCTCTGTTGATATCAGTGCTACTACACCCGGAAAAGTCACAAAGGTCGCTGTTGAAGAAGGTGATTATGTGGAAAAAGGCCAATTCCTTCTGCAAATCGATCCCACAACGGCTGTTTCTCAGGTTGAACAAACGCGTGCCAGCATCAGTGCTGCTGCGGCGAATCACGAGCTTTCAATAGCCAATCTTGAACAAGCACAAATAGACCTTGATCGTGTAGAAAAATTATTTGACAAAAAATTGGCATCACCAAACGAGGTGCAAAAAAGCCGTACAGAGGTGCATGTACGCAAAGCCTCGGTAAACGCGGCAAAAGAGGAAATTGCTCGCCTGAAAGCAGCGCTGGCTACGGCAGAACACCAGCTCAGTCAGGTGAATATTCACTCCGATATCACCGGTATCGTTACAAAAAGGAATATTGAAGAAGGCGAGAATGTATTCGTTGGTGCATTCAATAATCCCGCAACTGTCCTGCTCACAATTGCAGATTTAACCATTATTGAAGCGTTGGTGGAAGTCGACGAGACGGATATTATCGATGTAAAAGTTGGCCATCCGGCAGACATTAAAGTAGATGCCTATCCGGATAGCTCCTTTGCTGGCTTTGTGACTGAAGTTGGGCATAGCCCGATTCTCGGTACATCAGGGCAGCAGCAGGCGACAAGTTTTGAGGTTATCATCCAACTTGATGAAGATATTCCACACGTACGTTCAGGACTTTCCTGCAAAGCCGATATTCGAACCGGTTACCGGGAAGATGCGCTCGCAGTCCCTATTCAGGCGCTTACACTTCGCGATGATGCAAGTTTGAAACCGAAAAAGAAAAAATATGGTGCGAAGAAAGCGGCAGCAGATTCATTGAAAAATGAAGAAAACAAAGAACCCTATCAGGGTGTATTTGTCGTTAATGATGACAAAGTCACATTTCAAGCAGTAGAGACCGGGATTGCAGGAGACCGCTATTTTGAAGTCCTTTCCGGACTTGAAAAAGAGGATATGGTTGTGACAGGCCCGTTCAGTGCATTGCGCAAATTGACCAACGAAGAACCGGTTAAAACGACTGTGAAGGAAATAGAGTAAAGAATGTTGTTCTTTATCGAAAATTTAAGACTGGCTTTTGATGCACTGGTTGCGAATAAACTGCGGTCATTTCTCACTATTCTTTGTGTGGTGATTTCAATCATGTCGATCATCGCCGTCGTCTCCATTGTGCAGGGAATGGATCAGTTCGTGAAAACCAAAATCGCTTCTCAGGGGAGCAATGTCTTTACTGTGCAGAAATATGATGGTTTTCTCGTGCTCACTGATTTTGATGCCTTTCTTAAAGCGTTGAAAAACCCGGATATCACACTTGACGATCTTGAATTACTTCGCAAGGAAGTGCCTTTAGCCGAGTTTATTGACGCATCGATTAGTCGCAGAGACCGGCTCACTGCTGCAACACGTCTTGTTGAAAGTGTTGGCATTCGTGGTCGCACGGAGGAATATCCTGCAATCGGGGAGTTCCCTCTGGCATATGGTCGCCATCTCTCGCGCATCGATATGCTGCAGCGACGCAATAATTGTGTACTCGGATGGGATATTGCCGAAACCCTGTTTCCTTACACAAATGCGCTTGGAAAAACTGTGAAAATTGGGGATAAGCATTTTAACGTTGTTGGCGTGTGCGAGAAAAAGGGAAATATACTCGGCAACAACCAAAATCAGTTCAGTTTCATCCCTGTAACAACTTTTTTAAAGCAGTATGGTTCCCGACAATCACTGGAAATACAAATCCGAACAGAAGATATGGAAAAATTTACGGAAGCCATGCAGCAGGCACGTATCGCACTGCGCGTTGACCGCGGATTAAAGCCAGCCTGGAAAGATGATTTCCATATCAATA
>QQUM01000743.1 GCA_008501545.1 Calditrichota bacterium | reverse complement strand
CCATGTTTTGCCATGGTTTCCCGCCAGGCGATGAAATGAACCGGCATAGAATCGACGAGCGTGCCATCGCAATCGAAGATGAGTCCGTCGTATTTTTTATGTAGATTGTTCATAATTTTTCGTGTGAAAGTTATAGTGTGTGAAGGTGTGAAAGTGTGAACGTTCAAACGTTTTAACGTCCTACCTTATAAATCGCGCATTGCATATTGAATAACCAAAGATAATCGTAGAGGGTCTCCCCTAATTTCATCGCCAGTTTTATGGAGCGGCTGTTTTCCGGATGAATGATACTGATCAGTTCCGGAATTTTCAACTCGCGAAAAGCATGATCCCGCACGGCTTGTGCAGCCTCCAGTGCATAGCCCTGTCCACGAAATCCCGGTGCCAGCATCCAGCCCAATTCGATACCAGGCCAGCCTTCGGGATAAAGCAAACCGATCCGGCCGGCCAGTTGCTGACTGCTTTTATCGACAACAGCGTACAGCCCATAACCACGCAATTGCCAATGCCCGAGAATTGCCGCCATACTGCGCCATGCCTCAGAGCGCGTCATCGCCTTCCCCTGTCCGACATAGCGCATCGTTTCCGGATCAGCGACCATGGTCGCGTATTCATCAAAATCATCCTGGGTGAATTGTCGTAACAGCAATCGCTCGGTTTCGAGTTGCATTCCGTTTTCCTTACTGAAAAGCAGCAGATTCTTATTTCGAGGTCTTTCTTCGACCACGGCCTTTTTTGGTCGGTGCTTTTTCGAGATAATGCAAACATTCTTCCAGCGTCAAACTTTCCGGCGGAATACTCTTGGGAATGCGCGCGTTTTTACTGCCGTCGGTGATATATGGACCATAACGGCCATTCAGCACCTGGACGGTTGAACCGGCAAATTGTTGAATAATTCTGTTGGCATCCTCTTTCTTTTTCTCATCGATAATTTCCAATGCCCTTTCCAAAGAAATGGAATATGGATCGTCATCTTTTATCGATGCAAATTTATTGCCGAAGCGAACATAGGGGCCGTACCGACCGATATTCACCGAAACCAGCTCGCCTTCCGGCGTTTCACCAAGTTGCCGCGGCAGTTCGAAAAGAGCGAGTGCTTCTTCCAGCGTAACCGTTTCGATGCTCAAATTGGGCGTCAAGCCGGCGAAGCGTGGTTTTTCCTCATCATCTTTTGTGCCGATCTGTACAAGCGGACCGTACCGCCCCATGCGCACACTCACCGTTCGTCCGGATTTCAGATCATTTCCCAAAACACGATCTTCGATGAGTTCATCTCTTGCCATCTGCGTTTTTTCATTTACCTGTGCAGAAAACGGTCCCCAAAAATTACGCATCAGTCCAATCCAATCCTCTTCACCGCGAGAAACTGCATCGAGTTCGTCTTCCAGTTCGGCGGTAAAATCATAATCAACATATTTTTCAAAATGGTCTTTTAAAAAGCGGTGCACAACACGGCCCACATCCGTTGGCACAAAACGTTTGCTTACGAGGAGTACATACTCGCGTGAAAGCAGGGTTGAAATAATTTGAGCGTATGTAGAGGGTCGACCGATGCCATATTCTTCAAGCGCTTTAATCAAACTGGCTTCACTGTATCGTGCAGGTGGTTTTGTGAAATGCTGTTCGCTGCGAATGCCGTTGAGTTGCACCTGTTCGCCTTCTTTTAACGCCGGCAGCATTTTTTCATCGCTGTTGTTGCCATTCGTGGCATCGTCTGTTCCTTCGAGATAAACAGCCATAAATCCCGGCTTGCGAATATGCGAACCTGTCGCCCGGAAAATTGATCCTTTACCACACTCCAGATCGACAGCAACGGTATCGATTATTGCATCGACCATTTGTGAAGCAACGGTGCGTTTCCAGATGATATTGTAGAGTTTATACTGATCTTGTGTCAATGCACCCCGAATTTCATCAGGCACGCGGTTCACAGAAGTAGGCCGTATGGCTTCGTGTGCTTCCTGTGCATTTTTTTGTTTGGTTTTATAAACATTTGGTTTTGCCGGTACGTTGTCCTGGCCATAACGTGCCTGTACCAGGTTACGGATTTCACTAACGGCTTCTTTTGCCAGATGAACCGAATCTGTACGCATATAAGTAATGAGTCCGACCGCACCGCCGCCGACATCAACACCTTCATAAAGTTGCTGGGCGATCCGCATGGTGCGGGATGCCGAGAAACCGAGTTTTCGCGATGCTTCCTGTTGCAAAGTTGATGTGATGAAAGGTGCTGCTGGTCTGCGTTTGCGTTGTTTTTTCTCAACTTTGGCAACTGTTAACTTGCCATTGGCAACCTGCACCAAATTGTCCCGAATTGCTGTAGCTGATTTTTTATCAGCAACGGTAAACTGTTCTACTTTTTTATTTTCGTATTTTGTCAGTTTTCCGGTAAAGGCTTGTTTCTGATGCTCACAATCTGCTTCAATCGACCAAAACTCCTGCGGTGTAAACGCCTCAATTTCCAGTTCACGTTCGACAATCATTCGCAGCGCCGGACTCTGCACACGACCCGCAGAGAGACCATATTTAATTTTCTTCCAGAGCAGGGGAGACAGGTTAAATCCCACCAGATAATCGAGTGCCCGCCTGGCTTGCTGTGCATTAACGAGTTCCATCGAAACATCGCGCGGATGAGAAATTGCCTCATCGATTGCACTCTGCGTAATCTCATTAAAAACAATTCGTTTAACCGGCTTATTTTTCAGCAATTTCTTGTTTGCCAGTATTTCCGTCAGATGCCAGGAAATCGCCTCCCCCTCGCGGTCGGGGTCAGTTGCAAGATAGAGCGCATCTGCAGATTTAAAGGCTTTAATAATCTCATTTACATGCTTTTTATTTTTATCAATCAGCATGTAATTCATGGTGAAACTATCAAGATCGATGGCCCCATCTTTCGGGATGAGATCGCGTACATGACCATATGATGCCAATACCTCGTAATTATTGCCTAAATACTTATTAATTGTACGAGCTTTAGCAGGAGATTCGACGATAACTAAATTCTTATTCATACTCACCCTGATAATAATTATGTGGTTAAAAGTCTTTTGCAGACTTGTTTGAATCAATGTTCAGCAACAATCGGATTCTTTTATATGGTCACTGAAAGCATATTATGCAGAATTAATATTACGAAAGTTCTGCTTGAAAATGAACGGGCTAAAAATAAGGCACGTATTATCGAAATGCAACAACAGACCTGTTTAATTCTTGTTAAATAATCGGATAATTCCATTTTTTCGCAAACATTTGATTTGAAAAAATAGGAATTTTCTTTATAATGACCTGGTAATATTTCGATTTATCGTGATTTGGCGAACAGCACAACGACATATATAAGTTCACTTTTCCTTCTCAATTACATGATTAATCAAATTCAACTCTGAAACAAATGGTAAAAAACTACATAACAATAGCACTCCCCTTTCTTATTCTCATAATGTGCAGTCGAGTTGAAAAAAATTTTGATAATGAATTGCAACTGCTTGCTGAAGCCGAAATATCCTTTGCACAGCTTTCCAAAGATTCCGGAATTCGACAGGCATTTTTAACCTATCTCACAGAAGATGCCATAGTTTTACAGCCCAAACCAACAAACGGCCACGACGCTTATAAAAACAGCCCGCAAAAACCCGGCATGCTTCAGTGGAAACCCGTCTTTAACACAATTTCTTACGCCTGTGATCTCGGTTACAGCACCGGCCCCTGGGAATGGCGCCCCGAAGGGCATGGTGACACGCCAACATTATATGGACATTTTGTTTCTATCTGGAAAAAACAGGAAAATGGCAAATGGCGTGTGGTCTTTGATGGCGGTAACAGCTACAAAAAACCATCCATCGAGCATTCGGCAGACACTCTTTTGAAGCAGCCGCCAGCATCCACTCCGGATTCTTCAACCCGCATTAAAACGCAAAACCTGGACGAAGAGCTCAGTCGTGCCATTGCTGAAAACGGATACAAAGCAGCGCTTAAAAAGGTTGCTACCGAACAGACACGTTTTTATTTCAGCAATATTGAACCAATACTTGGTATTTCTTCATTAGATGATAGTCTAACTTTTCAAAAAAATAATTGGACGTATGCACCCGTCTTTTCTAAAACATCATCATCAGATGATTTCAGCTATTCCTATGGATATATCCAGGCCGGTCAGCGATCGCAAGCGCTGAGTTATCTCCATATCTATCGTAAAGATAATTCCAACCAATGGCGCCTGGCGCTGGAGCTTGCACTTTCGATTCCGACACGATAATTAATTGCTCACTAAACAAGATTAAGTCATGATTTTATCAGGCAAAGAAATTAAAGCACGTTTGGGTAAAGATATAAAAATCAAACCGTTCAACAATTCGCAACTCAATCCCAACAGTTACAATTTGCGTTTGCATAACGAATTACTTGTCTACAGACATAATATACTGGATATGAAAAGTGCAAACGAAACGGACCGTCTGATCATTCCAGATGACGGACTAATTTTACAACCGGAGACACTTTACCTGGGTCGCACAGTTGAGTATACCGAGACGCATAATTTCGTTCCGATGCTCGAAGGACGTTCATCCATTGGAAGGCTTGGTCTGTTTATTCATGTCACAGCCGGTTTTGGCGATGTTGGGTTTACCGGGTTTTGGACATTGGAAATATTTTGTGTTCAACCTATCAAAATTTATCCGAACGTCGAAGTATGCCAAATCTATTACCATGCTATAAAAGGTGATTTCGATGAATACAAAAGTGGGAAATATCAGCATAATCATGATATCCAACCAAGTTTACTCTACAAGGATTTTCAATAAAAAAACGAGGCACTGCATTTAAACATGAGGACACATTATGGCCGAAGAAACAATTTTCAGCAAGATTTTACGAAAGGAAATCCCTGCTGACATCGTTTACGAGGACGATCGCGTCACCGCTTTCCGCGACATTAATCCGAAAGCACCAACGCACATTCTTATCATACCGAACTACAACATCCCGACTGCCAACGATGCAACGGAAAAGGATGAGGCTGTGCTCGGGCATCTAGTCGTCGTGGCTGGCAAAATCGCCAAACAGGAAGGCATCGATGAAAAAGGCTACAGGCTCATAATCAACTGCAACCGGGATGGTGGCCAGGAAGTGTATCACTTGCATATGCATCTTCTCGGAGGCCGACCATTAGGGCGTATGATCGTATAAACTCGTATTTCCATGAATTGTGTAACCAATAAATAAGGAGTATGAAAAATGTCTCACACGTATGAAGAATTAAAGAAAATGACAGTGGCGCAATTACGAGAGATTGCGAAAGAAACGGATCACGAAGCCGTAAAGGGTTATACGCAACTTAACAAGGACCACTTACTCAAAGCCGTCTGCGCTGCTTTGAATGTTGATATGCATGTCCATCATGAAGTCATCGGCGTTGATAAGACAAAAATTAAACAACGGATTCGTCAATTGCGAAAAGAGCGGGATGAGGCAGGAGAAGCAAAAGATCGCGAGAAAATGACAGCAGCCCGAAAAGAAATTCGAAAATTAAAAAAGACCTTACGTCGAGCAACAGTTTAATTGAAACAATTTTGCACAGGGTTTTGTAAACCTGCAAAAGCGAAATGCACGTGTAAGCATGTTTCATTCATATCAATCGACCAGGAGAAGCTTCCTGGTCGATTATCGTTTGTATCTTAAATTATTCACTGTATTCAATGACAACCATATTAAATCCCTGGTTTTCCATCTGGCAGAAACCCCGACAAACCCTGACCGAAGTCATCCGGACTTATGGTAACAAATATGATGTTCCATTATCCGTATTAGCTGGCGTTGTTCAAATGCTGAGTTGGGCATCAGATAAAAATCTTGGTGCGTCCTATTCGCTGTTTGAAATCCTGGCGCTTTGTTTACTGGCCGGCCCTGTTTATGGTTATGTTTTTCTCTATGTTGCGACGATAACAGTCAGAAAATTTGGCAACATGCTTGGCGGCACAGGACAAAAATCAGATGTTCGCACGGCTATCGCCTGGGCATCGATCCCATTCATATGGTCACTCGTTTTTTGGTTACCTGCAATTTTAATTTGGGGAAATGCAGTTTTCCTGCGTGAACCAGTTGAGGGTCTTCAAGAACTCTCTTTCGTAGCCATCATTGCCGGTGTTCTGGCGATCGCTGCACTTTATTATTTGTATAAATGCATCTATGTTTTTATTCAATGTATCGCCGAAGCACACAATTTTTCTGCGGCTAAATCGCTGTTAACAACGTTCCTTTCATTGATTACGATCATTCTTATCGGTCTTCTAATTGCAATCCCCATCGCTATACTCATTGAAATGCAGACACTTTTTTAAATTTTCAACAAGCGGCAGCTTCGGATTTATTTCTATTTTAAGAATTTAAATTGTAAATTTAATTTTCCAGATGTTGTTTTAATAACCAGTCATATAAAGCTGCATTATTATAAGTTTCTGTCCATGAATCATGCCCAGCTTCCGGATATACTGTAAATTGCACATCGGCATCGAATTTTTTCAGGGCGTCCACCATTTTTTGGGACTCCGAAATGGGGACAACGTTGTCTTTTGCACCGTGAAAAACCCAGGCGGGAATTTTGCTCATCTGTCGGGCTGTGCGAGGTATAGGCGTGCCGCCACCACAGACAGGCGCAATCGCAGCGAATTTATCTGGATATTGTGCGGCCAGCGCCCATGTCCCATATCCACCCATGCTTAAACCGGTGAGGTATACCCGGTTTTTGTCAACGGCATGCTTGTGAATAATATCATCGAGCAAATCATTCAATTCTAACGTTAAATTCGGCCACCACTCGCCGTTGGGACATTGTGGGGATACAATGATAAATGGGAATTTTTTCCCCGCAGCAACGTGTTTTGGCGGCCCGTGTATTTCCACTTTTTTCAGGTTATTTCCACGTTCCCCGGCACCATGGAGAAAAAGCATGAGCGGCCACTCTTTCTCACTGGCTCCATATTCATCCGGCAGATAAATTAAATAATTCATAGTAATAATCTTTGTATATTTTTTCTGAAAGGATTTTTCAACCTGCATACCAGGTTGAACTGTCATTTTTCCTGCACAGCCACTAAAAAGAACAGCAAGCAAAATCAGAACAAAAGTGCTTTTCATTTTAACTCCAGATAAAACTTCCAAAAAAAGTATTTTTACATAAAAATCAAGCAGGGAAATAATTGAATCACATTAGTGATATTCAACGAAAAATCCAAATTGAAGTAACTGAGAATATTTGTACATTTACTTCAACGATCATTTGATTAAAATCATGAGGTAACCATGCAAAAACTTCACTTAAATCCAATGCTGATTGTTCTTATTACCCTATTTTTCGGTTGTACCAGCACATCGAGTACACAACACAAACCGGACTTTGCATTAGTCATTCATGGTGGTGCCGGAACAATCTTAAAGAAGAACATGTCGGATGAGAAAGAAAAAGCTTACAGAGATGCGCTTGAAAATGCATTACACACAGGAAATGAAATACTCGCATCGGGCGGCAGCAGCGTTGATGCTGTCGTCGCCGTTATCACACAAATGGAAGATTCGCCTTTGTTCAATGCGGGAAAAGGCGCAGTTTTTACCCATGAAGGCAAAAACGAACTCGATGCATCCCTGATGAATGGCGCTGATCTGAACGTTGGCGCGGTTGCTGGTGTTACGCAAATAAAAAATCCGATTCAATTGGCACGGCTTGTCATGGAAAATTCACCGCATGTATTGTTCGCTCGCGAAGGCGCTGAAGCATTTGCGAAGGAACAAGGCATAGAAATGACAGATCCAAAATATTTTTACACTGAACGCCGGTGGGAAAGTCTGCAAAAAGCGTTGGAAAAAGAAAAATCACAAAATGATGCTGCAATTATTCAAATGGAGAACGCAAAGTTTGGAACAGTTGGTTGTGTCGCTCTCGATAAGAATGGAAATCTCGCAGCCGGCACTTCAACCGGTGGTATGACGAATAAACGCTTTGGCCGCGTCGGTGATTCTCCAATCATCGGGGCGGGAACCTATGCGAACAACAAGACCTGTGCGGTTTCAGCAACTGGCCATGGTGAATTTTTTATTCGAAACATGGTCGCTTATGATATTGCTGCAATGATGGAATACAAACGGCTCGCGGTCAAGGATGCAGCACAAATGGCAATTGACAAGGTAGGTAGCATGCAAGCGACTGGTGGTGTGATCGTACTGGATAAAAACGGCACTATCGCCATGCCATTCAACACAGAAGGCATGTATCGCGGCTACATCAAAGCTGGTGAAGAGCCCGTAATTAAAATTTACAAGGATTAATTCTTGCACGCGATGCGAGGATAAAAAATTGCAGTTAGGAACATCAGGTGTGTATTAAAAACTGAAAATTTATCAAATTGTGTATTTTTTGCAGACACGCTGTCGAGAAGAGGAATTTGAGGAGCCCCAACTGTATTCACACAAATTTATTCATACCGTAACGCTTCGATTGGATCGAGGCGGGCGGCTTTTCTTGCAGGAAAGATTCCAAAAAACAAACCAACACCAATCGACATGACTTCGGAGAAAATGACCCAGCCGACTGGTAATATAAAAGGAAAACCAAGTAAACTCGCAACAAGCAAAGCAAGCAATGCACCAAGTACAAGACCGAGCAGACCACCAATTCCGGAAAGGACCGCCGCTTCGATAAGGAACTGCCATGTAATTTGACTGCGTGAGGCGCCAATTGCTTTTCGAATCCCAATCTCATGGGTACGTTCTGTCACTGAAACCAGCATGATAACCATGACGCCGATGCCTCCAATCATCAGAGCAATGGATGCAAGCACAACAAGCACAAGCGCAATTTGGTCGGTAATGCTTGAAGTAAATTGGATCACTTCGTCGATGCGAGTAATTGCAAAGTCATCCGGTTCACCCAAAGGCACTTTACGGCGCATGCGCATGAGCGCACGGATACTTTCTTCAACTGATTCAAGGTTTTCGTTCGAATCGATTATGACGTTAATCGCGAGGTCTTCATTTCTGAACTTAAAATCGCGCTCGTACCGCGTCATGGGAATAACGATAAAATTATCCGCTAATCCACCAAAAATCGTTTTGCGATGTTCGAAAACACCGATGACTTCGTATTCCTTACCGTTTGCGCGAATTCGCTTACCGATGGGATCTTCGTATTTGAAAAATTGTTGTGCGACTTTGTTTCCTAATACAGCGTATGGACGGCGGTGCTCGATTTCTTTTTCAGTAAAGTAGCGCCCATCTTCCACCGCGATGTTTTGCACGTAAAGCAAGTCAACATTTGAGCCTACAACAGAAATAAGTTGTGCCTTGTGATCCCGATAGCGCACTTCCATGCCGCGACCGTATTCTACTTCGACACCTGTAACATGGCGCAAACCTTTCAACGCATCGACATCATCCAGGGTGAATGGCTTGCGTTTTTCCAGTTCTTTCATGCTTTCGCCTGCCAAAAAATCAATTCGTGAAAGACTGATGATAGGCGTATCATTACCACTGAAAGACGCTTCGATAAAACTATTAAGTCCGGCAACCGTTGCAACCATCGCCATAAGACTGGTGACACCGATGAGAACACCAAGAATGACGAGACCTGAACGCATTTTATTATTGCGAATCGTTGCCATCGCTTCCCGTACAGCCTCTAGAATTTGCTCCCATACACTTGACTGAAGCAGATTTTTAAAATTTTTTGAAACCGTCTTGTTCACTTTAATTCTCGATTTTTAACACGGATTCTGTTGTCACTGAATTGAGCTGCTATTACTGTCGCAGCGCGACGACCGGATCGAGTCGTGACGCTTTCTGCGCCGGATAAACACCAAAAAATACACCAACACCAAATGATATAAATAATGCAATGACGATTGGTGCTGCAGAAACATAATAGGGCAATGGTGTCATTGCAGCCACGATCGATGCAATCGTAAATCCCAGTAAAATACCAATTGCGCCACCGATACCGGTAAGGATGAGGGATTCCAG
>QQUM01000752.1 GCA_008501545.1 Calditrichota bacterium | reverse complement strand
ATTCCCAGTCTCGGCATCCAAATCTGCAGAACCGACTTCGTAGCTGTAGGCTGCCAGGTGTGGGCCTTCAGAAAACAACTCCTCGATGCCCGGCGCCCTGAACGAATGCATAAAGGACAAGCCGCTTTTGAATTTGTCCGTGAACGTCCGTTCTATGGCGGCTGCAGCCGAAAAGCCGGAAAAATTTCTTTTCCGGATCAGGCCAACCGTGCGTGACAATCGCTCTTCTTCAGGTTGGATTTTCTTGGCATCAAAACGCAGCGATCCGTTCAATGTATAAGCACCGAGTTCCACTTCGTGGTAAGTAAAAAAGGCCGTACTGTATTCCTTTGTCGCCGGTGTGAATGATAATCCGCCGGAAGCATAATCACGATATTCACTCCAAAAGCCCAACGTACTATTTTTAAAAAAGGCAAATGGCTGCAGTTTTGCCTTGCCGCTGAGATGATGACTAAGAACGCCAAATTCCATGCCGATGGTGCCACTCTTCTCGATCTCTTCATGATAATAGCGCGTGTAATTGTGCTGCAACAGCAGAGACTGAATACCAGGAAACGATTCTACTTCAACTTCACTGACGGATTGTCTGCGATCCATTGCAATATCAACACCGGATGGGTGCCCACCAAGGGGATCCGGCGGGATGCCGTAGTCGGATGTATATTGGCTGAATGCAACGCCGGCATGCCCCCAACTGCGGAAAAGACTAATCCCGGCAGCGCCATTGAGCGTTTCGATGGCTGTGTTGCCAAGCGTGCCGAGAGGTGTGTTGATATCATCCGCAGTACGAAAGGAGCCGTCGAAATGGAGTGAAAAATGTTGAATTGGTACCATCAGATTAAATCCGCTCGAATAGCCCTTATTAACCGATTCCTGCGCGAGTGAAACGCTGCCAGTTATGCGATTGCTCAGGCGATTCGGGATAGCATTCCGTTTCACGTCGATGACGCCACCGAGTGTATTTGCGCCGTAAAGCAATGTTTCGGGACCGCGGATTATTTCGATGCTTTCCGTTGTCATCGGCTCGATAACCACGGCGTGGTCTGCAGATGTTGCAGACAAATCACCGGTTCGGTTGCCATCTTCAAGAAGCAGCAATCGATCACCACTCAGGCCGCGCATGATCGGGCGTGCAGGCGCTGGCCCCATTGTTCTTTGTGCGATACCCGGCTGATTCTCAATGGTTTCTGCGATTGTTTTTCCAAGATTTTTTCGCAGGCTCTTCCCGCTGATAAGAATATCCGGATTTTGAAGTGGTGATCCATTCTCTGTTCGATTGGCAGTGACGGTAACATGCTCACCTTCTAATGGTGATTCTGTAAGTTTCAGAATAAGATGTGTTGTGTCGCCGGCCATTATTTTAAAGGTTACCCGATTTTCCTTGTAACCGATGCGGTAGGTTTTTAAAACATACTCACCACTTGGTAAATCAGAGAAACGAAATGTATGGCCATCACGAGTTGACTGCCAACGCTTTAATTCCGGTATTATGATGGCAGTCCAGTCGACGGGCTCATTTTTTTCGGAACTGATAACGTCGCCTTCAAGGACACCGGTCGATTCTATCGTGCGCGAATTGCCTGCTGCAACAAACACAAGCAAAAGCAGTACACTTATCGTAATTTTTTTCATTGGTAAAGCACCAGATGATCGTTTTTTGTTTTAGATCCTTCAACACATTATTCGATTGAAGGATCGTAGAATCTATTGCGTTACGCGAATCGGTATTGGCAGTGAGACGAAATCAGCATGGTCCTCATGGAGAATTTTGAGTTCAACTGTTGTATTACCAACTTTTTCCCCGGATACCTGAAATTCCCATGCTGCTGTAATCCCGTCCTGCGAAAGATCAGCAATCGTTTGATCTGCGACAGTCCAGTCCAGGCTATGGTGATCTTCATCAGGTGAAAATAATTCACCATCGTGATCGTTGATAAACAAAACAGAAAGTTGTGTGGCCTCACCTGCCTTCAAAGTAATTTCACCCGTGACTGCACCATTTTCATAACGGACGATTTCCGTCTCACTTTGTAATACGACCAGACCAACTGCTTCAGCGTGGTCATTATCGCCATCATCGTTAACGGGATTATCTTCATCGCAGGCATAAAAGGAAAAGGACAAAATGAGAGCGGTGATGCTTAAAATGGAATTGAATTTTAACATTCTTTTTCTCCGATAATTATTTAGGGCAATCAGGATTTTAAATGTCCGGTATGCAGTCAGTTGCGTCGGTATCGATTTATAGGAATTGCAACTGCAAACAAAGACTTCGTAATTAATAATTTTATGTCTGAAAGATAATTAGAACAAATGCAAACTGACCGATGCATGGTTGAATACTCGTGTCGGCTCATTCACTCTGAGCAATGAAAGCATATTGAATATTGTGCTGATGCCAACCGAAGCCACCGTACACCAAAGTTTATGCAACTGACGCGGTGTGATGTCGGTCTAAAATTTTACTCATGAGAATGTGTGCCGCACAATTCATACGAATTATCGTGTGAATTTCGGTCGAATGAATTTGTTAACTGCGAGGAGTTGCAGCTGGAGGCGCTCTTTGTGATGTGAAAGTAGATGAATGTGGGGAGGGGAACTGAACTGGCGCTGAAGCGATAAAAAGTTCATGTTCGAAGTAACTGTAAATTAATGTGTTTTGTGCAGCCTGGGGAATGGAGAAAAAACATGCTGCACAAAGATCAGCTTTTTGATGATGATGACTTTCCGGCGATGTGTTTTGAATCGAAGCTGTACATTCTGATTCTGGCGTAAAAAAATTGTGGCTGTGAATTTGACTTGTTGGCAGAATGTAGGGCGAGTAAGCCAAAAGCAAAAACACGGTTACGAAATTTTTGAGTTTTTTTATTCGCACGCAAAGACCAATTTTATCAATTGAACTGAAACCGCCTTCATTCTTCTTTGCATTCTTGAAAGAATGTGTGTATGCCGGCATGAATATCCTCAAGGAACAAACGGTTTCCCCCAACTATTCCACTGATTTATATTCCATCTAAAAAAACGGCAGGTTCCTGGCAACCAGAACACGGAATGCCCACACGTTCCATGACCGACGATGGTGTTGTAACCTGTAGTTCAAATATCTCATTTTCCCTTTTGCGTTTTTAAATGATCCTGGTTGCGAGAGAAAACAGAAAAACAAAGAATCGAGTTGAGTAGTTTAAAACATCGCCTCACAATTACTAAAAGTTCAACATAAATTTATTTCTGTCATACTTTTCTTGAGACAAAATTAGTATTATTTAATATAAAATGTGGCAAAAGTTTTTTTACTTTCGGGACTATATTATTAGTATAGCTGAATATTAATCTATTTTACATTTGCTGACTAACATAAAATGAACTCATTAAAAAACAATGAAAAAGCACCTTATTCCGTTCTCGTCATCGATGATGAAGAATCCATTGTGCAAGTATGTGAGTATGTGCTTGAAAAAGCAGGGCATGAGGTGTACACAGCCAAAAGTGGGTTTCTGGGGCTTGAAATTCTCCAATCGGTGCCAAAGATCGATATTATTCTCACAGACTTAAAAATGCCAAATATGAGCGGGCATAGTGTTTTAAAGGCAGTAAAACGCGACTGGCCTCACGTCCAGGTTATGATGATGACCGGCTTTGCAACGATAGAGTATGCCATTGAGGCCATGAAGTCCGGTGCTGCTGATTTTATTCTCAAGCCTCTATCAGCAGAGCAAATTCGCATTGCAGTTGATAAATGCATTGAGAAAATTGAACTGAATCGTGAAATACACGAATTGAAGCTGGCGAACAAAAAATTGCAGGAACTAAAGGATATGGAAGAAAAGTTTCTTGCAATTACCTCTCACGAATTGCGCACGCCGATTAGTCATATAAAAGGATATTTCGGGATTCTGAGTGATGATTTTGTCAATCAAATGGATGAAGAGGAGGTAAATGAGTGTAAAAATATCGTTCGTAATGCGATTCAGGATCTCGAAGAGTTACTGGCGAGTATGTCTGATGTTCTGCGCTTTAAACAAAATCGCATAGAATTGCGTTTTGAAGAATTTGATGTAGGGAAATTGCTGTATCAAATTCAGTCTGCATTTCGATTGTCCCTGGAAGAAAGGCATCTCAGTCTGGAAGTGGATAATGGCGCTAACGGCATTTTAATAACAGCCGATAGACTAAAGGTAAAAGTTATGTTAACTGAGCTTATTAAAAATGCCATTAAGTTCACGAAAGACGGTGGTGAAATATTTATCAGCAGTGAGCAGGATAAGCGTTTTTGCCACATTTCAGTTAAGGATAGTGGAATTGGTATTCCAGATTCTGAGCAAGGAAAGATTTTCAAACCCTTTTATGAAGTTCAACCATCGGATTATCACCATACGGGTGATACCACTTTCATGGCCGGCGGTTTGGGGATCGGTTTAACGCAAGTTAAAGAGATTGTCAAAGCTCACAATGGTGAGATTAAAGTAGATAGTCAAGTTGATGTGGGCACGGTAATGAAAGTTTCATTGCCGTTGGAGCAGGAGGGGGCTTATTGAGAGCAATTTTAAAGACCGGATACATAGCGTGCAAAACCGGAATTCAATTCTTATTGTCGATGATGAAGAAACAATTTGTCGGCTCTGTCATTCGAGTTTAGTGACAGAATATACGAATGTTAAATGGACAACGGATCCTTTTGACTCATTGGCGATGTTGAAAAATGAAAAATTCAACATCCTGATAACCGATATCAAAATGCCAGGCATGTCCGGGCTGGATCTTATTCATAAAGCGAAAGAAATCGATCCCGGCATTCCAATTATAATAATGACTGCATATGCCACGGTAAAAACTGCTGTGCAGGCGGTGCAGGAAGGGGCCAACAATTTTATCCACAAACCTTTTCATATTCAGGAATTTAAACAGATCGTCCAGAATCTTCTTGAAAAGGAGCGACTGAGGCGCGATAATTTGCGCCTGCAATCCATTGTCAACCTTTTGCAAACTTCGGAAAAAATCGCAACGATCCACGATCCAGCAAAATTGCATGAGATTGTGTTACAGGCTGCCATCCATGAAACCGGTGCGACAACGGGTAAAATTGTTCATATCGATCCTGCAACACAAAAAACCACCTCTATATTTAATATCAACAATGAACAAAGTGATGCAGTGCACAGTGATGGACTATCATTTGAGTCATCCACTTTTTCTGAAATTTTTCATAGGTACAATGATTCTACCAGGCTGTCTGTTCCGCTCCGATCACCCAACGATGAAAAGTGGATTCTGGAGTTGGAATCGAAATCGAAGGAAGGCTTTTCAAAAGCAGATATCGATATGACCTCTATCCTCGCATCGCAATTTGCCGTTGCCCTGGATAACTCAACTTTGATCAATGAAATTGAAGAGTTGTTTTTAAATACCATCAAAACCCTTGCTTTCACTCTGGATGAAAAAGACGCGTATACGCATGGTCATTCACAACGCGTATCACTGCTTGCAGTAGAAATTGGCAAACGATTAAAATTGGATAAGATGCAGTTGGAGCAACTTGCAATTGCAGGGAGTTTGCACGACATTGGCAAGATAGGAATCCCCGACAATTTGTTGCAGAAGCCTGGTAAATTGACAGCAGAGGAAACGGCTATCCTGCGTACACATCCTGATAAAGGTGCAAAAATTCTGGCACCGATAAACCGCTTAAAAAACGTCATCGATGCTGTGCGATCGCATCATGAATTTTATGATGGCAATGGCTATCCACAGGGGCTTAAAGGGGATGAAATTCCAATTTTAGGTGCGATTATTTGCGTTGCCGATGCACTTGATTCGATTACCTCAGACAGACCTTACAGAAAGGGACGCTCCGTCGAAGCGGCTTATGATATCGTTAATTCCTGCAAGGGCTTGCAATTTCATCCCGATGTTGTGCGCGCAACACTAAAAAGCCCGTTAAAACAACTTGATGCTAAAAGATAGATGTAGATTTGTGCACGCATCATTGAATTCATGAACCATATTTCAACGAAATGTAGTTCTGTGTGATGGGAATTGTATCCGCAAGGGTAAAATTATAAGCAGGCATAAAAAAAGCTCCTTACCTTCTGGCAGGAGCTTTTTACATTTCAGGCTGTACCCACACTTAAGCAGGATTTAATATTGCAAAAATTCTTTCCTGTTATCCACGATTTCCGCATCTTTTTTGAGCGCAGCATACCACTGATTAAATGCTTGCTGTTGTTTGCGAGTCAGAAGATC
Source organism: Calditrichota bacterium (assembly GCA_008501545.1). Classification (GTDB taxonomy): domain Bacteria; phylum Zhuqueibacterota; class Zhuqueibacteria; order Zhuqueibacterales; family Geothermadaptataceae; genus Bioreactorimicrobium. The sequence goes on along the minus strand of QQUM01000752.1, from coordinate 3,795 downwards.
CTGGCGGATGGCCTCTTTTTTGGCTTTGAAATCAGCATCATCATAATCTGAGCGTTCAATCGATTTTATGATGTAATACGCTCTGGTCCCACGTACCGGATCACTGATTGTCCCCGGCGCCAGCTTAAAAGCTGTGCCGATAAATACGGGGTCTTTGCCCACATTTGCAATGAAGGCATTGCGATTAAATTTTTCCGGTTTTTCATGTGTTACACTTTCCGTGCTGGCAAGGGCTTCGAATGTCGTTCCTTTATCAATTTCCGCTTTTAGATTTTCAGCAAATTCTTTGGCGAGGTCCCAGCGTTTTTCCGTCTTCAGCGCGTTTTCAATCAAACCTTTCACTTCTTCAAGTTTCTTGGTCCGTGGTTGTTGTTCATCAACGATTTTTACGACAGCGAAACCCTGATTCGTTTCATAAAAATCACTCACAGTGCCAACTTGATTCTGAAAGACGAATTTGGAAATAGTACGCTCAAGGCCAAGTCCCGGAATGAAACCACTGCCTTTTGTGAAAAATGTGCTGGTCTGTGATGGGACTTTTTCTTCTTCTAACGCTTTCTCCCAGCCATCCTCCTGGGCTACAGCAGCGAAAAATGCAGCACTATCACGTGCGGCTTCTACAGTGTTGCTCGATGCATTGAATTTCCGCAAGATATGGCTTGCCCGAACTTCTTCAACACCGTCAACCATTCGTTTATCAACGACGTTAATGATGTGTAGGCCGAATTGGCTGCGTACAGGACCAACGATCTCTCCAATCTTGGCGCTGAACGCTGCATCGGCAAATGGTTTAACCATCGCGTCGCGTTTAAAAAAGCCTAAATCGCCACCTTGCTCCGCAGAATTGTCATCACTGTTTGTGATGGCCAGCTCGGCGAAATCTGCTCCTGATTTTGCCTGTTCATATAAATCCTGCACTTCCTTTTCAACAAGTGCAGAATCTTCTTTTGTTGCCTGATTTGAGTAAATGACGAATTCGATTTTTCGTTTTAGTTGCTCGCGGTACGAATCTTCATGTTCTTCGTAATAAGCGGAAATTTGATCGTCTGTCAACTCAATTTCCGTATCATTGAACTTGGAAGGCGGCACACTGATATACTCAACAGTCGCTTCCTGGTTGGACTTGAGGTATTCTTGTTTTACATCTTTGTCCGTAACAAAAATCCCTGCCATCAGGTTGTCCTGCAATTTCTGGCGGGGAATCATATAGCGAACATATTCTTCAACCTGGGTCCAATAATTGATGTTTGCCTGGTAATTGTCCCGTTGCAGTGCAAGGTCGTATTTAGCCTGGTCAAAGCGACCGTTGGTTGCGAAACTCGTATCACTGCGAATAAATTCCGGTGGGTTGTTGCGCATATTGAATGCAATTTCTCTCGCTGAGGGCATCAGGTTGCGTTTCTGGATTTCCTGATTCATTAAAATTTCCCGAACGATCTGCTCCCAAACCTGATCAATAATATACTGCTGTTGCGATTCTGGCACAGAGCCACCTGTCTGTTGTGAATATCGGTTCATTTCCTGCTGCAAAACGTTATTAAAATAGGCCGTGTCAACCTCTTCACCGTTCACACTTCCTATCACGCGCGGATTTTGTCGCAGCCCGGTTATATTCATCCCCCAGTCAAAAATAATTGTGCCCACAAATGCAAAAACCAATACGTAAAGCACAACCTTTGTAAAACCGCGCATTCTTTCCATTAACGCCATGGGTAAAGCTCCCAACTCACAGATGTTTAAAAAGTGATTATTTCTTTATTCCATTACTTTCTACAATAGCTGGAAAATATACCGTCGAAGAGCCTTAAATGCAAGCGGTTTTTACGAATTTGCTGCTTGACATTGGTATAGGTGAAGTCTATATTTATTGTTCATCCTAAATAGATAGAGAAATAGTGAATTATGCATAAATTTAACCTCATTTCTGAGTATCTGCCGACAGGTGATCAGCCGAAAGCAATTTCTGAGCTCACAGAAGGAATAAAACGTGGGGATAAATACCAAACACTGCTCGGTGTTACGGGCAGTGGAAAAACATTCACAATGGCCAATGTGCTGCAGAATATAAACAAACCCACGCTGGTCTTTTCTCACAACAAAACTCTGGCGGCTCAGTTATACAGCGAATTCAAAAACTTTTTTCCCGATAACGCAGTCGAATATTTTATCAGTTATTACGATTACTATCAGCCTGAAGCCTACATCGCCACAACAGATACATACATCGAAAAAGATACATCGATAAACGATGAAATCGACCGCCTTCGACTGAAAGCAACCAGCGCTTTGCTGACACGAAAAGATGTGATTATCGTTGCTTCAGTCTCTTGTATTTATGGTTTAGGCGATCCAAAAGAATACGAAGAGCAGCTCTATACGCTGAAAAAGGGGCAGTTCATCGATCGAAATATCATTTTGGAAGAACTGGTTAACATACACTACACTAGAAATGATTACGAGTTTGATCGCGGGACTTTTCGTGTACGCGGTGATGTCATCGAAGTGATGCCCGCCTACGAACGTGAAGCGATACGCATTGAAATGTTTGGTAATGAGATCGAAAATATCTGCCGCGTCGATCCGGTAACCGCTGAAGTGCTGGAATCATTGCCTTTGGTTGCCATCTTTCCTGCAAAACATTTTGTCACTTCCGATGAAAAATTGAAAGGCGCTATCACGCAAATTAAATCTGAACTGGATGAACGGTTGGCGTTTTTTAAATCCAAAGGAAAATTGCTGGAAGCCCAGCGTCTGGAAATGCGCACGCGCTACGACATTGAAATGCTTGAGGAGTTGGGTTATTGCAGCGGCGTTGAAAACTATTCACGTATGCTGACCGGCCGGAAACCAGGTGAGCGGCCGTTGACACTACTCGATTATTTCCCCGACGATTTTCTTTGTATTATTGATGAATCCCACGCCACGCTGCCGCAAATACGCGGCATGTATCGCGGTGACCGCGCACGAAAAGAATCGCTTGTCGAACATGGATTTCGATTACCCTGCGCCCTCGATAACCGACCGTTGCGTTACGAAGAGTTTGATGAACTCATACCGCAGACTGTTTACATTTCCGCGACACCAGCCGAAACTGAATTGGATAATTGCAACGGCATAGTCGTTGAGCAAGTCATTCGTCCCACCGGACTACTCGATCCGCAGATCGACGTGCGACCGGTTAAGAATCAAATCGATAATCTGATTAGTGAAATAAAACAGCGTGTTGCGAAAAAACAGCGTGTTCTGGTCACGACGCTGACAAAACGTATGGCCGAGGACCTTACGGATTATCTGGCAGAAATGGACATCCGCGTGCGCTATTTGCACTCGGAAATTGATGCATTGGATCGCGTCGAGATTTTGCGCGACTTGCGTCTCTCTGCTTTCGATGTGCTTGTTGGTATCAACCTTCTCCGTGAAGGTCTGGATTTGCCCGAAGTTGGACTGGTGGCAATTTTAGATGCCGATAAGGAAGGCTTTTTGCGAAGTGAACGAAGCTTGTTGCAGATTGCCGGGCGCGCGGCACGGAATGTCGAAGGTACTGTGATTTTTTATGCTGATAAAATGACGCAATCCATGCAACATGTCATCGATGAAACAAATCGACGCCGCACGATCCAGGAGGAACACAATATTAAGAATGGGTTGACACCAACAACGATCTATAAATCGGCGGAAGAGGTCATGCAAGCGACACGGGTAGCGGATGTGCGGGCGGACAAATATGCTGCCAATGCCAAGAGCAATGAAGCGACGGTATCCGCTTCGCAATGGCAGAAAATGACACCGTTCGAG